>JAVROG010000549.1:0-4535 GCA_032162865.1 Mycobacterium sp.
GGTGTTGCAGGCCCTATTCATTGCGCCGATGCTCACCGCCCCGATGATTCTCGAAGACCGATGGGACCCCGCTGGAACCTGCGATCTACTCGTGTCGCACGGGGCTACCTGGTACGGGGGTCCCGACCGATTGCTGGACCGGCTGCTGGACGAGGCGGTCGCCGGGAACCGGTCTGTCCCGCTGCGTGCGGTGTATCTCGGCGGCACCATGCTGGACCGCCGCATCGTCGAACGCATCGAGGACGACTTCGGCATCATTGTGATGCGCGCCTATGGGTCCTCCGAGGTTCCGGTCAGCACTTCGGGTCAACGATCCGAACCTCGCGCGGTGCGCCATGGCGACGACGGGCTTCCGTTGCGCGACGTGCAGGTGAAGGTCGGTTCGGCCACGGAGCCAACGGAGTGCTGCATCCGGGGACCGCACACGTTTCTGGGCTACATCGACCCCGATGACGATGAGCAGGCTTTCGACGGCGACTGGTACCGAACCGGTGACGTCGCGGAGCTGACCGACGGCCGGGTCCGCATCGTCGGCCGCTTGCGCGACATCGTGATTCGCAACGGTCTGAAGATCCCGGTCGCCGAGGTCGAAGCGGCGATTGAACGCATAACGGGGGTTCGTGACTGCGCCGCCTATCCGGTTCCCGATCCCACGACTGGGGAGCGGTTGGCGGTCGCGGTGGTGCTCGAGCGGGGTCTCACCTTGTCGCTCAGTGCTGTGGCCGAGGCGCTGGTCTCGGCTGGGCTGCCCAAATTCAAGCTGCCTGAAGAGCTGGTTCTCTGGGGTCAGCCGTTGCCCGTCAATGCCAACGGAAAAGTCGAACGCAAACTCCTGGCCGAACAGTCACAGGGACGTCCGCGGCACCTGGCCAAAAGGCTGGCCGGCGTGACCTAACCGGGCACCGGCCGGAAGATCGGCACCGTGAACCCGTCCTCGTCAACGCGGAACGCGATCTCCAGTTCCAGGTCCGGTGCCAGGTCGGCGATGGGGCATCCTTCGATGACCGTCATCAGCCGTGGGCCCTCGACAAGATCCACCATGGCTGCCACGTACGGAGTCCGGTCGGCAAACGGTGCACCATTCTGGTGCACCACACTCCACGTGTACAGCCGCGCACGCCCACTCGAGGGCGTCAGCGCTACCTCTTCACTCCAGCAGTGCGGGCAGAACGGGCGCACGTAAAGCGTGACACGCGAGCACGATTGGCAGGTGCTGACCGTCAACTGCTGGTCCTGTATTGCGGCCCACCAGTTTTCGCTGTCGGTATCCGGCGTGGGTCGATCGGCCCGTGCGCCTGGCGCCATCAGTCCCTCCCCAGAATCATGGTCGCACTGTGGGAGAAGAAGCCCCCCATGGCGTGCACACAGGCCAGTCGAGCATCCTCGACCTGGCGGGGTCCGCACTCGCCGCGCAGTTGTCGCACCGCCTCGACCATCAGGAACATCCCACGCATGCCGGGGTGACATGAGGCGAGCCCACCGCCGTCGGTGTTGGTCGGCAGCGCGCCACCGGGGCGTAGTGCGCCCGATGCGATGAACGGACCGCCTTCGCCTTTGGCCGCAAAGCCCAGATCCTCCACCGTCAACAGAACGGTCGAGGTGAACGAGTCGTAAAGCTGGCACACGTCGACATCGGCCTGCGCCACACCGGCTTGCGCGAACGCGCGCGGACCCGAGCGTGCGGCGGCCGACGTGGTGAAATCGGGCCATTCGCTCATGCTGACGTGCGAAGCGGCGCCAGCGGCTCCCATGATCCAGACGGGCTCCTTGGCGCAGTTGCGGGCGACGCCTTCGCTGGCCAGGATCACCGCCCCGCCACCGTCGGTGCGCAGGCAGATGTGTTTGGTCGTGAACGGGTCGGCCACCATCGGTGCCGTAGCGACGTCGGCCAGCGTCAGCCGGTGCGGTTCGAATGCTTTGTCGTTCATGGCTGCCCATTCGTGGGCCGCCACCGCGACCTCGGCCAGTTGCTCGACGGTCGTGCCGTACTCAATCATGTGCCTGCGCGCCGCCATCGCGTATTTGGCGATCAGCGTCGCGCCGTACGGCGCCTCGAACTGCATCGCGCCACCCGTGCTCATCGCGGCCGTCGAGCCGCGGACCTGACGCTTGACGTCGGAGCGGGCCGTGGACCCGTACGTCAGCAGCGCGACGTCGATCTCGCCGGTCGATATGGCAGCCGCCGCATGCTGGGCCATCACCTCCCACGACGAACCGCCCACGTTCGTCGAATCGACCCAGCTCGGCCGAAGCCCCAGATACTCACTGACCTCGACGGGCGCCAGCAGGGATCCATGCGCGCCGACGCCGTCGATGTCGTTCTTGGCCAACCCCGCATCGCCGATCGCCCTGCGGGCCGATTGGGCCATCAGCGCCGTGGCCGTCTTGTCCGGTACCCGCCCGCAATCGGACAGTCCGACGCCGACGATCGCGACGCGATTCGCTGCCATACGTCATGGTTATCACACGGATAATGTCGTTCACGAAAAAGTGGAGTCATCGTTCTCACTCGGCTAACGTGTCCCTGTGCCGGGTTCGCTGAGGGATGCGCTGCAGAACGGCGACCTCGTCCTGTGCCTGGCCCTGTTGCACTCCCGCACCCCGGACGTGCCCGCCATCGCCGCCGCGGGTGGATATGACGCGGTCTACATCGACCTCGAGCACACGGCGACCTCGCTGGAGACGACTGCGATGCTGTGCTCGGCGGCGATCGGAGCGGGCATCTCTGCCCTGGTCCGCGTTCCTTCACACGATCCGAGCACGATCGCCAGGGTTCTCGACAACGGTGCGGTTGGAATCATTGTCCCGCACATCAATTCGAAGGATGAAGCCGAGAGCGTGGTGCATGCGGCCCGCTTTCCACCGGCGGGACACCGGTCGATCTCAGGTCCTAATCCGGTAAGTGGATACGGCGCGCGTTCGGCGACCGAATTGACCGCTGTCATCGAGGCGCGCACCGTGGTCGCCGTCATGGTGGAGACGCCCGAGGCGGTCGAGGCGGTTGATGCGATCGCGGGTGTGGACGGGATCGACATGATTCTGCTCGGGCCCAGTGATCTCACCGCCGAAATGGGGATTCACGGCGACTATGAGAATGATCATTTCCAAAACGCGGTAGTATCAGTCGCAACCGCGTGTCGCGCGCATGGCGTGGCATTCGGGATAGCGGGGATAAAGCGCTCTGAACTGCTTGAACGTTTCATCCGCTGGGGGCTTCGCTTCATCTCGGCCGGCACCGACGTGGGGATGCTGACCGAGGCTGCGGCCGCCCGGGCTCGCGAACTGCGTGGGCTGTACGAGACATAGGAGCAACGGATGCCAACTCCGATCTACACCGAAACCGTCGGCGGCCCGATGGCCTGGACAGGCGAGGATTTCGGGAGCAAAGAGGACTTCGCGTTCGACCTCTCCGCTCGCAATGTGGCTGCGCTGGAATCGATCCTGGTGGCGACCGCGGGCAAGGATCGCGATGAGATCACACCGCTAGATGCCCGCCATCCCGATCTCGATGACGACCTTCGTCGGCTCTACGAAGATCTCATGTTCGGTAAGGGACTGGCATGCGTCCGGGGTTTCCCCGTCGAGGAGCATCCGGTCGAAGACCTCGAGCGAATTTATTGGGCGTTCTGCACCCACCTCGGTTATCTGGTGTCCAACAACTCCTTCGGCCACCGCATGGTGCGTGTCCAGGAGGAGATCCTGCCCAACGGAGTGCAACCGGCGCGAGGCACCAAATCGCGAGCCGAACTTGCCATGCACAACGACGCGGCCGACATCCTGTCGCTGCTGTGTGTCTGTCCGGCCGCGCAGGGCGGTGCAAGCCAGTTCGCCAGCGGCCCTGCCGCGCATAACCGCATCCTCGCCGAGGGCCCTGATCTGCTAGGCGTGCTGTACCAAGGTTTTCCGCACCATCGTCGTAGCGAACAACCCGATGACCAGCCGGATGTGACGCCATACGATGTGCCGGTGTTCTCGCAGATCGATGGTCGAATCTGTATCAACTTCACCTACAGCAGCATTCTGCCCGCTATGCACACACTGGGCCGGGAGTTCACACTTGAGCAGACCGAGGCGATCGAGCTGCTCCGCGGAGTGCTCGTCGAGCAGCAAGTCGAGTTTCGGCTGGAGTCCGGTGAAGCCGCCGTCGCCAACAACTTCGCGATGTGCCACTCCCGGTCCGACTTCGTCAGCAGCACCGACCCGAAGAAGGCACGTTGTTTCCTGCGCGCATGGATGGAAGTGCCCCAACAAGACCGGCGCCTGCCGATCGGTCGGGAGTACTTCCACATGGAGAACAAGGATCTGCGACTGGGTTACGACATCGTCGACGGCCGAGACGGCGCAATCGCACGCAACGACTACAAGAACGTCGACGCCGCGCTGGCTGACATGTTCAAGGCGGCGCAGGCTAAGCCCAAAGTCAGCGGGCGATGACGGCAGCACCACAACCGCGGCTGGTATTCGAACGGTGGACTGATCCGCTCGCGGGCGACATCCTCGAGGCCGGCGACATCGGCTTGATCAAGCTGGACCTC
>JAVROG010000550.1:0-10392 GCA_032162865.1 Mycobacterium sp.
CCTCCGCCTCGCGCACATCGCGTTCCAGCGCCTCCTTCTGCTGCTGCAGCATCCGGGTCTTCTCGCGGGCGTGGCTCAACTGGTAAGAGCGTTCGGCGGAGGCGGTGGACAACCACAGCGTGAGCGCGAGCCCGAGACCGAGTGCACCGATGATCAGCACGACAAACGGAACTTTGGCCAGCAGTGTCTGCGGCCGCAGGTCGATCGAGGTCAGCCGGATGGCCAAGCGCTCAGTCAGGCGGGGCCGAATAACCTTAGGCGCCTTGGCTTTCCGTGCCTTAGCGCGCGCCCTGGCCTGCCCGCTGCTCTTGGGGCGGGCCGACCGCTCGACCGGCCGGGCATTGGGGCTGGTTTGCGGTCCGGATTTGGATGGCCGCGCCTCGCGGGCGGCCGTCGAACCCTGTGCGGGCCGGGTGCGACGCGCCGTCGAGTCCGCGTCATTGCGACGGGTCTTGCGGGCAGCACCGTCACGGCTGCCGCGACGGTCGCTGCCGCCCCGGCGTTTGGGCGTCTCGCGCTTGGCTTTCGCTCTCATGAGTCGCCCTTCCCGATCACCCGCTGTTGTGATTCCACCTCGTGTTCCAGCCGCTGCAAGGCCCGTAGTCGCACGGCGGTACTGCGAGGGTTGCGTTCGATTTCGCCGGCATCGGCGCGTTCGGCACCGCGGGTCAGCGACCGGAATCGCGGCCCGCGACCGGGCAGCTCGACCGGGAGGTCCACCGGCGTGCGCGAGGCGACCGCATCGGCGAACACGCGTTTGACGATCCGGTCTTCCAGCGATTGATAGGCCAACACCGCAATGCGCCCGGCGACGGTGAGCGCGTCCAAAGCCGCCGGAATGGCGTTGCGCAGCGAGTCCAGCTCGTCGTTGACCGCGATGCGCAGCGCCTGGAAGGTGCGCTTGGCCGGATGCCCGCCGGTGCGCCGCGCGGGAGCCGGAATCGCTTCGTAGAGCAGGGCCACCAGCTCGGCGGTCGTGGTAAAGGGAGTGCGTGCGCGGCGGCGAACGATCTGCGCGGCGATTCGACGGGCGAACCGCTCCTCGCCGTAGCGGTGCAGGATGGTCGCCAGCTCGGCCTCGTCAAAGGTGTTGACGATGTCGGCCGCCGTCAGCGGTGACGTCGGGTCCATCCGCATGTCCAGTGGCGCGTCTTTGGCGTAGGCAAAACCGCGCTCGGCGCGGTCGAGCTGCATCGACGAGACACCGAGATCGAACAGTACGCCGTCGACTGATTCCACTGTGCTGTAGCCGGATTCGGCTACAGCCTCGGCGATGCCGTCATAGCGGGTGTGCACCAGCGTGACCCGGTCGGCAAACGGTGCCAGCCGGGTGCGGGCGATCTCCAGGGCGCTCGGGTCGCGGTCGAGTCCGATCAAGCGCAAGCCCGGCAGTTCGGTCAGAAACCGCTCCGCGTGCCCGCCGGCGCCCAGCGTGGCGTCGACGAGAACCGCATCGGACCCATCGGAGTGGGAGCGGGTCAATGCCGGGGTCAGCAACTCGACGCAACGTTGCGCCAGGACCGGCACATGACCGAAATCGCCTGCGCCGGAATCTAGCTCGTCGGCCCCTGGGTCAGGCATCTGGAAACCTCCCCGGCTCACGCGGTACCGGCGGCCTACCGAGAGTGCCGTCCGTGCACCGAGGCCTCTGTCCGAAAGCACGCACCTGGCGTTGGGGAAGTACGCCAGGGTCGGTTCGGGCAGAGACCACGGTGCACAGGCATGCACCTCAGAAGATGTCGCCGAGTGCTTCATCGCTGGCCGCGGAGAAGTTCTCTTCATGAATTTGCTGATAGTTGTTCCACGCCTGCGCATCCCAGATCTCGAGATAATCGACCGCGCCGATCACCACGCAATCCTTGGACAGGCCGGCGTAGCGCCGGTGGTCCGCCGACAACGTGATCCGGCCTTGCGCGTCCGGGTGTTGCTCGTCGGTACCGGCGGCCAGGTTTCGCAGGAACGCCCTCGCCTCCGGATTGCTTCGGGGCGCCTTGCTCGCCCGTCGCGCCAACTCCTCGAACTCCGACCGCGGGTAGACGGCGAGGCTGTGATCTTGACTCTTGGTGACCATCAACCCCCCTGCCAATGCGTCCCGAAATTTGGCCGGCAGCGTGAGCCGCCCTTTGTCGTCGAGCTTGGGCGTGTAGGTGCCGAGAAACACTGCGGCACCTCCGACTTGCTTGTCACCCAAACACTTCGGCCACCATACCCCACAACCCCCCACTTCTCCCCAAAAACACCCCCTCCGCGCGTCCCGGAGCGCCGCTTCCCCCAATCGACCCACCCGGACGGCATTTCTGGGGCTTGGGCGCCGTCCCGGGGGCACGGTGAAACCCCATTTCAGAGGCCTAAACCTAGGGTGGGCGCGCACGGTGGGGCCAGGTGGGGCGCTGAGGACACAAGTCCGCTACAAACGCGCCACGAGATGGCGTCGCACGGCCTGTCGGCCTCAGCTGCGGCGCCGAGTCTGCCACCGTGGCAACGGGTCTGCGCCGGTGGCCGACGCGGACAGCGAAAAACCACAAATAAAAGCGGGACAGCCGGATCGGCTACCCCGTTATGTCGTAGTGCGCTGTGCTACTCGTCGAACCGCCGACGGAAACGATCTTCCATCCGGCTGGTGAACGAGCCTCCCGAGCCCTTGGACCGACGTTGGCGCGACCCACCCGATACCGGGCCGGCGGGATCAGCCTTGCCTGACAGCCGTCGACCGGTGATGGCGTAGACCACGCCGCCGAACATCACGATGAAACCGAAGACGCTGAGAATCGGAAAAGTTCCGATCATCGTTGCCTTGAACGCCACCCCGGATACCAACATCGCCAGGCCGACGACGAACAACGCTGTGCCCTGCAGGCGCCGCCGCGCGGTGGGCGCACGGAAGCCGCCGCCACGGACGCTCGATGCGAACTTGGGATCCTCGGCGTAGAGAGCGCTCTCGATCTGATCGAGCATTCGCTGCTCATGATCGGAGAGTGGCATTCGTCCCTCCTTGCCGACACACTGTCACGTAGCCCCTAGCACGCGCATGCCCGTTTATTAGGGCACTTAACTCCAATGATACGAGGTCAATCTGCGCCGTACCACTGATTCGAAGGCGATTCTATCCCGGCGACACCACTGCGACGAGATGGGCCGCAACAGTGGCGCGGTTCATTCGTCATGTCGGCCGCTCGTCGATCCGCGAAGGCGGCGTCCGATACTGGAGCCAATTGACCGTTTTCCACCGTTGCGCCCGTGGTCGACGATGGGCCTGCATTCGACAAGGGGATGAGGAGGACACCGCGAGTTGGCGACATTCCTCGTCGATTTCCCGGCGAAAGACATGGAGAGCCGCATCGGCGACGCCCTGAGCGTGTATGTCGACGCGATGCGTTATCCCAAGGGCACCGAGAACCAGCGGGCCGCCATGTGGCTGGAACACACCCGGCGGCCCGGCTGGCAGGCGGTTGCCGCCCTCGAGTTGCGAGCCGACCCGGCGGCCGGGACGCCCCCGGCGGACGAGCTGAGCAGCGCACCGCTGGTCGGCATCGCCTACGGCTACCCCGGCGCGCCCGGCCAGTGGTGGCAACAACAGGTTGTCCTGGGCCTGCAGCGCAGCGGCTTTCCGGCGCACGCGATCGACCGGCTGATGACCAGCTATTTCGAGTTGACCGAACTCCACATCCAGCCCCGCCTCCAGGGTCGTGGACTCGGTGAGGCGCTGGCCCGCCGCCTGCTCGCAGGTCGCGGCGAGGGCAACGTCCTGCTCTCCACCCCGGAGACCAACGGCGAGGCCAACCGGGCCTGGCGGTTGTATCGACGGCTGGGGTTCAGTGACGTCCTTCGCAGCTATTACTTCGCCGGGGACCCACGGGCATTCGCGATTCTGGGCCGCGCGCTGCCATTGACGCCAACATCGCCGGGTCTGTAACCGGACGGCTCGCTCAATCCGCATACCGGGTCTGGCACGATGACCTGGTGCGCGCCAGCTCTCCCCCACTACCAGCCCGAGGATTCACTGCGCGGCGGCGCCGAGGCCGCCAGCTGGTGGTCATTGTCATGCTGCTGATGCTGGTGCCGCTGGCCAGCGGCTGCCTCCGGGTCAGAGCGTCGCTCACGATCTCACCTGACGACCAGGTGTCCGGCGAAATCATCGCCGCCGCAAAACCCAAGAACAATAAGGACACCGGCCCTCAGCTCGACACCAACTTGCCGTTCAGTCAGAAAGTCGCCGTCTCGAACTACGACAGCGACGGCTTCGTCGGGTCGCAGGCGGTCTTTTCTGATCTGACCTTCGCCGAACTGCCCCAGCTCGCCCACATGAACGCCGACGCCTCCGGAGTGAACCTGTCGCTGCGCCGCAACGGCAACATGGTGATCCTGGAAGGCCGGGCCGACCTCACCGCGCTCACCGACCCCGACGCCGAGATCGAGTTGACCGTGGCCTTCCCCGGGACGGTCACCTCCACCAACGGCGATCGCATCGAGTCCGAGGTAGTGCAGTGGAAGCTGAAACCGGGTGTGGTGAGCACCATGACCGCGCAGGCTCGCTACACCGATCCGAACACCCGATCGTTCACTGGGGCAGGCATCTGGCTGGGTATCGCGTCGTTGGCCGCCGCCGGTGTGGTGGCGTTGCTGGCCTGGATCAGTCGGGACCGGTCCGAGAGGTTCACCGCTCCCACCGATCAGTCGTCGAGCTAAGCCTGCTGGTCGGGCGCCCAGTAGCCGATCATCTCGGCGAAGGTCTCGAAGGCCGGGCCGGAAACGCCGTAGGTCGCTTCCAAGTGAATACTCAGCGGAAAACCGAGATCGGCCACTCCGTCGATCACGCGCTTGTAAAGGTCGACCAACAGCTGCCGCTTATGAGCGGGTTCGCTGCCGGCCAACTTCTTGACGAACTCCTGCTCGGCAGCCACCTCCGCGTTGCCCGGGTCCTGTATCAGCCAGTTGATCAGGCCGACGTTGGATTCCATCTTGGGGACGAAACCGAATGACAGCAGGAACTCGGGCCGGTGATCGGTGTTCTTGGCGAAGTCGGTCAGGAAAGCCACGATCGCGTCGGAATACAACAGCTGGGTCATCCCGTAGGTCGCGCCCTGGTTGCATTTGAAATCGAGCCGGCCCTGTTCGCCCTCTCGCGTCGGGATCACGATCACCCCGCGGTTTGCCACTGCGTCCCGATAAATCGACAAGGCATCGGTGGGTGCGACGCCGGAGCCTTCGCCGTCATTCATGGTGCGCGGCACCCCGACGAAAACGACACCCTCCATCCCGGCGGCGGACAGGGCGGCCAGGCGCTGCGCCAGGGCTGACTCGTCCGTGAACGCGGTGACCTGCGTGCACAAGCCGTTGATACCGGGCAGTTCCGGTTTGATGATCGTCCAGAAGTCCAGCACATCCAGCTTGGGCTGCATCGGCACCGGACGGTCGTCGTCCTCGGCGATCATGCCCGGGATCATCACGTGACGGATGCGGCCGGCAAGACCCGACTCGGCCGAATACCGCACCACTTTCTGCGCGTCTTCGGCTGCCTTCTCGAGACCCCCGTCCACGTTCGGCGGCACCAACTCCAGCGCGATGGTGTTGAGCGTCACTCGGCTCCTCTTCCCTAGCTGACTACCTAGCTGCCGGGGCCGTATCGCGGACCCGATCGCGCCACGCCGCGCAAACCCCCCGGTTGCAGGCCCGGCCGACCAACGGATGCGGACCACCACGACAGCATAGGTGCGGCTGTCAGGCCGGTCGAAGCACCGGGGTCGGCATACACTGTCCACTGGCCTGCCGAGCAGAAAGGGGCGCCGCGCTGAGCCTGGAAGCATCGGCAGCATCGGCGACCGTCGAGGTGGCCAGCGCCGTCACCGACCAACTGCGACGGTATCTGCACGACCGTCGCAGCGAATCCGCTTACCTGGGCGCCGACTACGACGCGTTGACCGGCTGGCTCGAAGATTTCGTCCTCAGCGGGGGCAAGCGATTGCGGCCGGTCTTCGCTTACTGGGGATGGGACGCCGTCACCACCCAGCGGCCCGATCCCGATGCGCTGCTGTTGTTTTCCGCACTGGAGCTGCTGCACGCATTTGCCCTGGTGCACGACGACGTCATCGACGCCTCCGCGACCCGCCGCGGCAGGCCCACCGCCCATGTGCACTTCGCGGCTCTGCACCGCGAACGCAACTGGCGGGGCGCACCGGACCAGTTCGGCATTTCGGCGGCAATCCTGCTCGGTGACATCGCACATGCGTGGGCCAACGACATCATCTCGCGCGTCACCGGGAAGGGCCTGGCCCCCGGGGCCCGAGAGCGGGTCGAGCGGGTATGGTCCGCGATCCGCACCGAGGTGTTGGGCGGCCAATATTTGGACATCGTCGCCGAGGTGTCGAGACCGGCCACAGCCGCCGAGTCGGTCGCGTCGGCAATGACCGTCGCCACCTACAAGACCGCCTGCTACACGGTGTCGCGCCCACTGCAGCTCGGGGCGGCCAGCGCCGCCGACCGGCCCGACGTGATGGCCGCCTTCGAGCAATTCGGAACCGACCTCGGCGTCGCCTTCCAGCTGCGCGACGACATCCTGGGCGTGTTCGGTGATCCCGCGGTGACGGGCAAGCCGTCCGGCGACGACCTGCGGTCGGGCAAACGCACCGTGCTGCTGGCCGAGGCCACCCAACTGGCGGCAGATTCAGACCCGTTGGCGGCCAATCTGTTACGGACCTCAGTCGGCACAGATCTGACCGATGCACAGGTGGGCGAACTGCGCGACGTGATCGAGGGGGTGGGCGCCCTCGCCGCGGCGGAGAACCGGATCGCCGAACTCACGCAGCGGGCGCTGGCCACCCTGGCGTCGGCACCGATCAACGCCACGGCCAGAACCGGCCTGTCCGAACTGGCCCGGATGGCCACCGACCGGTCCGCCTGAGCTAGATGACAACCTCGACACCCGCCCCGGCCGCCAAATCGTCGACGCCCAAAGAGGCTGTCAGCGAAGGTTTTTCCCGGTTCCGCGCGTTCGCCACCAGCAGCGAGGCCGGACCGGCGCGACTGGGTTTCCTGGGCGCGGTGCTGATTACCACGGGCGGCCTGGGTGCCGGAAGCACACGCCAGCACGACCCCTTGCTGGAGTCGCTGCACATGTCCTGGCTGCGCTTCGGGCACGGTCTGGTGCTGTCGTCGATCCTGCTGTGGCTGGGCGTCATCCTGATGCTGATCGCGTGGTTGCGGCTGGGCCGACGTGCCGTCGCGGGTGAGGCGACCGAGTTCACCATGCGGGCTACCACCGTGTTCTGGCTGGCGCCGTTGCTGCTGTCGGTGCCGGTCTTCAGCCGGGACACCTACTCCTACCTGGCGCAGGGCGCGCTGCTGCGCGACGGCCTGGACCCTTATGCGGTCGGCCCGGTCGGTAATCCAAATCCGTTGCTGGACGACGTAAGTCCGATCTGGACGATCACCACCGCGCCCTACGGTCCGGCGTTCATCCTGGTGGCCAAGCTGGTGACGATGCTCGTGGGCAACAACGTGGTGGCGGGAACGATGTCGCTGCGCCTGTGCATGCTGCCCGGCCTGGCGCTGTTGATCTGGGCCGCTCCGCGCTTGGCCCACCAGCTAGACACCAACGGCGCCAAAGCGCTGTGGATCTGCGTTCTCAACCCAGTGGTACTGATCCACCTGATGGGCGGAGTCCACAACGAGATGCTGATGGTCGGCCTGATGGCCGCCGGCATCGCGCTGACCCTGCAACGCCGGCACGTCGCAGGGATCACCCTGCTCACGGTCGGCATCGCGGTCAAAGCCACCGCCGGGCTCGCGCTGCCCTTCCTGTTCTGGGTGTGGATGCGTCATCTGCGTGAAGACCGCAACTGGCGGCCCGTGAAGGCATTTATGGTCGCCGCGCTGTCGTCGCTGGCGATCTGTGTCGCGGTATTCGCGGTGCTGTCCCTGGCGGCCGGTGTCGGCTTGGGCTGGCTGACCGCGCTGGCGGGTTCGGTGAAAATCATCAACTGGCGGACTGTGCCGACAGCGGCGGAGAACCTGATTCATGCCCTCGGCAGCGGATTCTTCGACGTCCAGTTCTACGCCGTGCTGCGGATCGCCCGGCTGATCGGAATTCTGATCATCGCGGTGTCGCTGCCGGTGTTGTGGTGGCGCTACCGCCGCGACGACCGGGCCGTTCTGACCGGCATCGTCGGGGTGATGCTGATTGTGGTGTTGTTCGTGCCGGCGGCGCTGCCCTGGTACTACTCGTGGCCACTGGCGGTGCTTGCCCCAGTGGCCCAGTCGCGGCGCGCGATGGCGGCCATCGCCGGGTTATCCACCTGGGTGATGGTGATCTTCAAGCCCGACGGATCGCACGGCATGTACTCCTGGGCGCACGTGGGGTTGGCGACCGCTTTCGCACTGCTGGCTTGCCATTACCTTTACCGCGCGCCGGAGCGGCAGGTCGAGGAGGCTGACAGGCAGCTGACTAGAACGCCATAGCCTGGGCGCGCCGCACAATCTCCCGGGCCTGATGGGCGTGCAGGGCGTCGACCGGCCGCGCGTTTCTCAAGGCATCACGAGTGCCGTCGCGGGTGACGGTGAGCGACGGGTCCGGGGTGAACAGCCAGCGCACTATCTCGGTTTCGGGATAACCGCTGTCGTGCAGGATCGTCAACAAGCCCGTCAGACTCTTGGCCACCTGGCCGGTGTTGGTGAAGAACGCCTGCGGAACCACCACGGCGCCGGCGCGACGCACCGCCACCAAGTGCCCTTCCCGCAGTTGCTGATGCACCTTGCTCACCGGTACTCCGAGTAGTTCGGCGACCCGGGACAGTTCATAGGTTGGCTCGTCAGGGTCGAGAACATCGTCGCCGGCCGGAATGCTGCCCACGACGACAGTCTAGAACCCGCCGGGCAACCAGGTCAGCGCCTTGAGCCCACGTTTTCCCATCGAATTGCGTCGCGCACCTACGATGGCCTGCGTGGCCTCAGCTGGATCGTCCGGCTCCTCCCCGGCCCCTGCCGGCCCGCATCGTCGCGTGGCCTCAGCTGGATCGCCCGGAGATCCGTTGGACAGCACTTTGCTGGATGGCCGCTACCTCGTGCAGGCCAAGATCGCCAGCGGTGGCACCTCGACGGTCTACCGCGGGTTGGACACCCGGCTCGATCGCCCAGTCGCCCTGAAGGTGATGGACCCACGCTACGCCGGCGATCAGCAGTTTCTTACCCGGTTCCAGCTGGAGGCGCGCTCGGTCGCCCGACTGAAGAACCCGGGCCTGGTCGCGGTCTACGACCAGGGCCACGATGGCAGGCATCCGTTTCTGGTGATGGAACTCGTCGAAGGCGGCACCCTGCGCGAGTTGCTGACGGAGCGAGGACCGATGCCGCCCCACGCAGTGGCCGCCGTGCTTCGGCCGGTGCTCGGCGGACTGGCTGAAGCGCACCGGGCCGGACTGGTGCACCGCGACGTCAAGCCGGAGAACGTCCTGATCTCCGACGACGGAAGTGTGAAGATCGCCGATTTCGGGTTGGTCCGGGCCGTCGCGGGCGCCGCAATCACCTCCACCAGCGTCATTCTGGGCACCGCCGCCTACCTGTCCCCCGAGCAGGTACGCGACGGCAACGCCGGTCCCCGCAGCGACGTCTACTCGGCCGGAATTCTTACCTACGAGTTATTGACCGGGCTTACCCCGTTCACCGGCGACACCGCGTTGTCGATCGCCTATCAGCGGCTGGAAACCGATGTGCCGCCGCCCAGCGCTGCAATCCACGGTGTGCCAACACAATTCGACGACTTTGTGGCCTGCGCGACCGCACGTGACCCCGCCGAAAGATACGCCGACGCTATCGAGATGGCTGCCGATGTGGAAGCGATCGTCGAGGAGCTGGGCTTACCGGACTTTCGGGTGCCGGCGCCGCGGAACTCAGCCCAGCACCGGTCCGCGGCGCTGCATCACAGCCGAATGGCCGAGCGCCGACACGGCGCGCAACCGCTGCCGCCGCAATCCCGGCCGCCCGACGCGCCACCGGTGCATCACCCGACCCGTCAGTTCACCCGCGAACCCGGGGACTGGCCGGACTCGGCGCCCGAAACTGAAGCCGAGCCCGAAGCCGACGAGTACGGCCCCGATTCAGGACAATTCGCCGGCATCCCGATCGATGAGTTCGTCTGGGTGCGCCAGCACAACCGGCGCATGGTGCTCATCTGGGTGGCCGTGGTGCTGGCGCTCACCGGGCTCGTCGCGACCGCGGCCTGGACCATCGGCGTCCACTTGAGCGGACTGCTGTAGACGGCCCTGCGGCCGGCCGCGCGCTCTAGTCGCGAAGCATCTCCGCGACCAGGAAGGCCAGCTCCAGCGACTGCTGGGTGTTCAGCCGGGGATCGCACGCCGTTTCGTAGCGCCCCGCCAGATCGCTGTCGGAAATGTCTTGTGCGCC
>JAVROG010000551.1:0-6059 GCA_032162865.1 Mycobacterium sp.
GTATCCCGCGCCCACCATACCGGCCGCCATCAGGACCGCGCTGATCGCCCGGAGCGGCCCGGATGGTCGGGGCCCGCCTGCCAGTAGCCACCACGCCAGACCCGAAGCGACGCCGAGCCCGAGACAGCATCCCGCCAGTGCGCCCCCGATCGGCCAGACCGTCCCGGCGGCCGTCACGATCCAGCTGGTCAGCGCGGCCGGGACCAACCGCACGTCTAGGTGCGCCACCGAACCGCCGGCGAACTCGCCAGAGCTGTCGACCGGCTGGTTCACGCGGGTCAAACACGTAGCAGGGAGCGCAGCTTGTCCAGTCGCGCCGGTCCGATGCCGTCAACGTCGGCGAGCTGATCGACGGAGGTGAACCTGCCGTTGGCCTGGCGCCACGCCACGATCGCGGCGGCGGTGACCGGACCCACCCCGGGCAGGGCGTCCAGTTGCTCGACGGTCGCAGTGTTCAGGTCGAGCACCTCGGGCTTGGCGGTTGTCTTCGGCTTGCCCGACGTGGTCGGGGCATTCGCGGGCGCCGGTCCCGACGGGCTGCCGGTGCCGACGGAGCTACCGAGCACGGTCGGCTTGCCCGACGGCGGTGCCAGCCCGACCACGATCTGTTCACCGTCGCCGAGCGGACGTGCCATGTTGAGTCCCATGGTGTCGGCGCCGTCGGTCGGACCGCCGGCGGCCTGCAGCGCATCGGCGATTCGCGCTCCGGGCGCCAGGGTGAACAGTCCGGGTTTGTGCACCAGGCCGACGACGCTGACCACCACAGGCCGTTCTGGGCCGGGGCCGGCCGACGACCTCGGGCTGGTTGACGAAACCCTCTCTACCGGAGGGAGTTTGGCTGAAGTGACCGGCGCCGGCCGGTCGCGGACCAACGTGAATATCGTGATGAGCACCGCGAGAGCGGCGATCACCGCCAACGCGACGGCGCCGGTACGACCGGGATCGGCGCGCAACCTGGCCACCCAGCCTTTGCCGCCGGCAGCGTCGGGAAGCCAGCGCGGCAGCAGCGAGTTCGGGTCATCCTGGGTGTCGTCATCGAGATCGGATTCCGGATCATCGGCGTCGGCATCCGGGTCGGCGCCGAGACGTCGGTGCAGTCGCTCGGCGGGTAGTTCTGTTCGCATGCGACGACGGTATGCACGCCTACCGCCACGCCGGCTCCACAAGTCCACGCCACACAGCCTGCCTGTGGATCGATACGGATCTGTGTAAATGCGTCTCTGAGACAGCACTACCCGGTTGTCGATAGCCGCTGCTGAGCGCCTAACGTGCAGTGCAGGACTGCCGGTTCTCCGCGCGCGGATCGTTTGCGCGGCGGGGGCCACCACGCCGGCGGTCACCCCGGACAAAAGGAGGCTGCCAATGAAGCTGGCACTCACACCTGACGAAGCCGCCTTTCGCGACGAGCTTCACGATTTCTACACCACGAAGGTCCCCGCCGAGATTCGCGACCGGGTCCGACAGGGCGAGTCGCTGACCCGCGAGCAGATCGTGGCCAACCACAAGCTGCTGCACGAGCACGAACTCGCGGTGCCGAACTGGCCCGTCGAGTGGGGCGGAAAGGACTGGACGCCCACCCAATTCCAGATCTGGACCGATGAAATGCAGTTGAACAGCGTCCCGGAGCCGTTGAACTTCAACACAAAAATGGTGGGCCCGGTGATCGCCGAGTTCGGGTCGCAGGAAATCAAGCAACGCTTCCTGCCGCCGACCGCCAGCATGGACATCTGGTGGTGTCAGGGCTTCTCCGAACCGGAAGCCGGCTCGGACCTGGCCTCGCTGCGCACCACAGCGATCCGCGATGGTGAGAGCTACGTCGTCAACGGACAGAAGACCTGGACCACGCTCGGTCAGTACGCCGATTGGATCTTCTGCCTGGTGCGCACCGATCCGCAGGCACCTAAACGTCAGGCTGGTATCTCGTTTCTGCTCATGGATATGGAGACGCCCGGCATCACGCTGCGGCCGATCAAGACGATCGACGGCGGCGTGGAAGTCAACGAGGTGTTCTTCTCCGATGTCCGGGTCCCCGCCGATCAGCTTGTCGGAGAAGAGAATCAGGGTTGGACCTACGCAAAATTCCTGCTGGGTAACGAACGCACCGGGATCGCGCAGGTGGGCCGCACCAAAGTGCGGCTCGCCGAGGTGAAGAAGCACGCCAAACAAAACGGTCTGCTCGACGATCCGCTGTTCGCGGCGCGGCTTGCCGAGGCCGAAAACGAAGTGCTGGCATTGGAACTCACCCAGGCACGCGTGGTCTCGAGTTCCTCGGGCGGCAAACCCAATCCGGCGTCGTCGGTACTCAAACTGCGCGGGAGCCAATTGCAACAGATCGCCACCGAACTGCTTGTCGAGGTGGCCGGTCCCGATGCGCTGCCGGTAGGCGGGGACGGGATCGCCTCGCCAGAGTGGGCGCAAACCAGTGCCCCGCATTACCTCAACTACCGCAAGACGTCGATCTACGGCGGTAGCAACGAAGTTCAGCGAAACATCATCGCGTCCACCATTCTCGGATTGTGAGGCAGTCATGGACTTTCAATTGAGCGAAGAGCAGGCCCTGCTCCGCGACACCACCCGGGAACTACTGGCGCGCAGCTACGACGCGGAGAGCCGCAACAAGGTGATCGGCACCGATCTCGGCTGGAGCCGCGACGTGTGGAGTCAGCTGGCCGACATCGGGATCCTGAGCCTCGGGTTTGACCCCGAGGAAGCCGGGCAGCTCGAGATCATGGCGGTCCTCACCGAAGTCGGCCGCCGGCTGGCGCCCGAACCCATCGTGCACGCCGCGTTGGCGCCCGGTGCGCTCATCGCCGAACTGGGCAGCGGCCCGCAGAAAGAACTGTTGGACGAGGTGGCCGCGGGTCAGCGTCTGCTGGCCTTCGCGCACCTGGAAACCGGCCACCGCAGTGTGTCGGCTGAAGTAGGCACACATGCTGTGCAACAAGGTGATTCGTGGGTCGTCAGCGGACGCAAGAATCCGGTACTGGCCGGCGACTGCGCGGATACGTTGGTCGTCAGCGCCGCGTTGCCGGACGGCGGAACTGGGTTGTTCCTGGTCGACGCCGGGGCTGTCAGCCGCAAGCCGTACCCGACCTTCGATGGTCAGCGCGGCGCCCAGATCGACCTGGATGATGCAGCCGCCGAGCCGCTGGGCGACAGTGCCACTGATGCTTCCGGGGCTATCCGCAACGCCCTCATCCGAATCCAGTCTTCGCTGTGCTCCGAAGCGCTTGGTGCGATGGAGGAGGCGCTGCGCCTGACCACCGAATATCTCAAGACCCGCAAGCAGTTCGGCGTCACGCTGAACAAATTCCAGGCGCTCACCCAGCGGGCGGCCGACATGTATGTGTCGCTGGAACTGGCACGCAGCATGAGCCTCTACGCCGCCATGTCGATCGCCGATGGCAACTACGATCCGGTGATCGCCGCCCGCGCCAAATTGCAGATCGGCCGGTCCGGCCGGCACATCGCCCAGGAAGCGATCCAACTGCACGGCGGCATCGGCATGACTGCCGAATATCCGGTAGGCCACTACGCGGCCCGGCTCACCGCGATCGAACACACGCTGGGTTCCACACACGATCAGCTTCGGGTTCTCATCGACCACATCGCCGACTACGACCTGGCAAAACTGTGACTCGATGGCCGAGCTGTCGGACCAGGTAGTCGCTTTCCTCTCGGAAGGCACCAGGACCGGGATGCTGGGGTTCGTCGCCTCCGACGGTCGACCGCTGGTGACTCCGGTGTGGTTTGTCGTCGACCAGGGTGAGCTGGTGTTCACCACTGAGCGCCGCACTCCGAAAGGTCGTGCGCTGCAACGTGACCCACGGGTTGTGCTGTGCGTTGACGACCCCCACCCGCCTTACTCATTCGTACAGGTCCAGGGCGTGGCAGCGGTGACCGAAGACCCACAAGACGTGCTGGCCATCGCGACCCGAACCGGCGCGCGGTACATGGGTGCCGACCGCGCCGAGGAGTTCGCGCGCCGCAACGCCGTTCCCGGCGAAGTGGTGGTGCGGATCCGACCCGCCAAGGTCATCGCCGCATTCGATATCAGCGACTGAATTCTTCGTTCACGGTCTAGCTGGGCTCGGACGCACCGACCGATGCCACCTCTTCTGCCTGTGGCAGCGACTCCGGCAACTGGCCGGCCAGGTACTCGGCCAGCGACCTGATCGTCGGATAGTCGAATACCGCGGTGGCGCTGATCGTGAACGCGTCACCGAACTGACCGAGCAACCGGTTGCGGAGTTCAACCGCCATCAGTGAATCCGTGCCCAGGTCCAGGAACCGACTGGCGGCGGCCGGCGGTTGCGCGAGCCGCAAGAAACTCTGCACTTCCCCCTGTAGGAATTCGCTGAGGAAACTGGCCCGCCCCGCCTCGGGCACCTCGTGCAGTTGCCGCAGCAACTCGCTGTCCCCCGCTGTGGCCGTCACAGCACTCGGCAGCACGTGGTCGAGAATTGCTGGGCGTGAACCGCCTAACACCTTCGCGGCGCGCTGCCAGTTGGCTTTGATGATGGTTGCCTGCCCGGTTCCGTTGGCGATGATTTCACCGAGCGCGTTCAGGGCGGCGGTGGGTTCCAGCGGAACCATGCCCTGCGCGCCGAGATTGGCGCGCGCGGCGCGCGAAGCTGCCATGCCACCTTGGGCCCACGGGCCGAAGTTGACGCTGGTCGCGGGCAGGCCTTGGGCTTTGCGTTCCGCCATGAGCCCGTCGAGCAGCGCGTTGGCAGTCGCGTAGTTGGCTTGGCCGGGTGAACCCAGCACGCTGGAGATCGAAGAATAGGCGATGAAGAACTCGAGATCGTCGTTGTTCGTCAACCGGTGTAGGTGGTAGGCGCCAAATGCCTTGGGCGCCAGCGTTGTACGGAAACGTTGCAGGCTCTGCTGGGTTAGCAGCCCGTCGTCGAGCGCACCCGCCAAGTGGGCCACACCTGCCAGTGGCGGCAACTCCGCCCTAATCCGCCCCAGCAGCTCCGCAACCTGGGACTCGTCGCCGACATCGGCGGCAAAGGTGTGGATCCGGCACCGGTAGCGCTCGGTGATGTTGGCGATTGCGCGTTGAGCGTCCGCATCGGGCAGGCGCCGACTGGTCAACACGATGTCACCGGCCCCGAGTTGGGCCAGATATGACGCTGTGTGCAGACCGAGTGCACCCAGGCCGCCGGTGATCAGATAGCTCCGATCGTTGCGCGGCTGTAGGGGGTTCGGCATCGGCAGCACGATCTTGCCGATATGCCGCGCCTGCTGCATGCGGCGGAACGCGGTCTTCGCTTCCGTTAGCGGGTAGATCTCGGCAGCCAACGGCGCCCACTCGCCATTGGCCAGCCCATCCGACACCTCGACGAGCAACGCCTGGATGCGCTCGGGGTCAGCGATGATGGTCCCGTCCAACGCAACAATCTCGTAGTCGATGTCGGGACGGGCCGCCGCCATCTGCTCCGGAGTCCAGATGTCCCGCTTGGCAATCTCGGCGAAACGGCCATTCTGGGCGGTCGCCCGCACGGTCGCCGCGACGAAACCCTCATTGGTCAGGCTGTTGAGCACCACGTCGACGCCCGCGCCCTCGGTGTCGGCGAGGATCTGATCGGCGAAATCCGTACTGCGCGAGTCGTAGACGTATTCCACACCCATTTTGCGCAGCGTCGCGCGCTTGTAGGCGCTAGCGGTCGCGAAGACTGTCGCACCCCGCTGCTGCGCCAGCTGGATTGCGGCCAGTCCGACACCGCCGCTGGCGGCGTGTACGAGCACCCGGTCACCGGCCCGCAGCTTCGCCCAGTCGAATGCGAGCCGGGCCGTGAGTGCCGCTGCGGGTATGGTCGCCGCGGCTACCGCGCTGAGCCCTTTGGGCACCGGCGCGAGCAACTGGGCCGGCACGTTGACCCGGCTGGCGAAAGATCCCTGCATGAAGCCGAAAACGCGCTGGCCGATCTCGAATCCACTGGTTTCGCTCCCTATTTCGGTGACGATGCCGGAGAAGTCACCGCCGATCGGCCCGGGGTCGCCCGGATATAGGCCGAGCACGTTGAGCACATCGCGGAAGTTCAGACCGGCGG
>JAVROG010000552.1:0-12030 GCA_032162865.1 Mycobacterium sp.
CCTCACCGTGCCATCCCCGACCGAAACCACCTCGGCAGCTACCCCGAGCGGCCGGGCGCCCTCCAACGGACCCTCCACCGGCAAGACGCACGCGCCCAGCACGGGACCGTCCCCATCGGCCACCGAACCGGCGGGCCAGCCGGTCATCGTCTCCGGCATCAACGAAAACAAGACGGTCGTCTGCAGTGGCAACAGCACCATCACAGTCAGTGGCATCTCCAACGTGGTGACACTCACCGGGCACTGCGGCAGCGTCACCGTGTCCGGCCTCAACAACATCGTCACCGTCGATACCGCCGACACCATCGAGGCCACCGGCCTCAACAACAAGGTCACCTATCACTCCGGTTCGCCGAAAATCAACAAGACCGGTAGTGGGAACGTGGTCGAGCAGGGCTGAGCAGCTGACAGCCCAGGCTTGCCCAGGCCAGGGGATCAAGCCATCGCATGGGCCTGCGCCGCATAGCCCTCGTAGCCAGCCTGTTGCGCCAAGGCTCCGAAGCGCTCTACGAATCGGCGGTACCCGACCTCATCACCGCGCGCTCGCGCCAGCAGAGCACGCAACTTCAGCACCGGGAGTTCGAAGAGCACGAATCCCGGCTCCGTCGCAACCGCCGCCAGCCGGTCTACTGTGCGTTCGGCTTCCTCGATGTCGCCGGCCGATCCGCGCGACAACAGGGCCTCGGCCAGCACCATGGTGGTGGGTCCCCGGAAAATCATCTCCCCGCAGTCGAACTGTTTGTCGAGCACCGTTGTGGCCAGCGCGATGGCACCGTCGAGGTCGCCCGATCTTGCTCGCGCCCGGGCAATTTCGATATCCGGCATTCGCCGCAACGACATGGTGAGCTGTTGGTCTTGGAACATCTGCCTTGCCTCGGCTAGACATTCGAGTCCGGAAGACTCAGAATCGTTGTGCAGCAGGGCCATCGACCGGTTCAGCAACGCGTAGGCCAGTGCGACGTTGTTTCCCGAGCGTTGTGCGATCTCCAGAACTGTCGCGGTGTGCGCCGTGTCCTGCACACTGATCAGCGCGGCCCCGTTCTGCACGGCAGCCTGATACTTGTAAAGCTGCACAAAGGGTTTGGCCGCCGTGTCGACGGTCTTCGCGAGCGCGATGCCCTCGTCCAGATCCTTTCGCCAGCCCGGTCGTCCGAGGAACATTCCGGCCGCTCCTTTGACGGTGGTAGCCCACGCCAACGGTGATCCAATGACGAAATCACCCATGGTGGCGTCGCCGTCGGCAAGGTCGATCACCCGTTGGGCCAGTCGCAAGGCTTCGGTCGCGTCACCGGCTTCCCACTTGGCTTGTGCTGCCGCATAGAACAACCCGACCGTCATCGCCGGATCGCCGATCGACTCGACGAGCGTGGCGAACTCCGACGCCATCTCAGAGGCTTCGGAATGCCGAGAGTTGAACACCAGCGTGGTGAGGTGACCCGCCATTCCGAGGGCCAGTGACCTCTTGTCTCCCGCGACGGCGGTCAGCTCGCGCAATTCCTCGAAGCCGGTGTCGGACGGAGTGCCGCCGACTTGAAAAGCGCTGCCACACAGCAGAGCTCGTGGTGCGATGCGCATGGCAAGCAAATCCGGCTCGTCGCCGGAAATCTGATCGGCCATGACAAGCGCCTGTTGCCAACTCTTTCGGGCTGCCCAGATATCGCGCGCGCCATACCAAGTCGCCGCCTGCATGTGCCAGTCGAAGGCTTCCCGCAGTTCACCGGCCGCTGCGTACTGGGTGGCGACGATCGCGGCGTCCTGCCCGGTGAACCCGCCACGCGTTCGTTGCATTACCGCGGCTACTCGACGGTGCAGCTCCGACCGGCCGACTTTCAATTGAGACTCGTACGCCACCGTCTGAAACAGTGGATGACAGAATGCATAGGTCGCGTGCGGGGTGAATCCGACGTGTTCGACGAGTTCTGCCTCGATCAGCGGGGCGACGTCGACGGAATCCAACAGGCTCTCCAACAATTCCGTGTCGAACCGGGCACCGATGACGGCTGCAGCGTTCAGGGTCCGCTTCGCGGTCGCAGAGAGCCGGTCGATGCGGGCCCCGATGATCGCCTGCAGGCTAGCGGGCACGTGAATATCGCGCACCTCCCGCCGGGACACGTAGGCACCCGGAGCGCCCTCGAGCTCACCCCGCTCAGCCAGATCCCGAACGATTTCCTCGGCGGCAAACGGGATGCCCGCCGCTCGATCAGCAATGACCGCCGACAGGCTTCGGACCGAGGGGTCCTCGCCCAACAAGTCGTTGATCAGCGCAGCGCTGTGCGAATCGCTCAGTGGCGCAAGCACGAACGGGTGCGTTCCGGATATCTTCGACAGGGACCCCGTATACCCGGGCCGGTAGGCGACGACCAGTATCGCTCGCATTTTGGGCACCGTTGCCGCGAATTCGGCAAGCATCGATTCACTGACGCTGTCGATCCAGTGTGTGTCCTCGACGACATAGACCACCGGCTCACTGCGCCGCCGCGCCATGGTTTTGATGAGCTCGACAAGGCGACGACGCTGAGCGTCCGGGCTGATCTCGGGCAGGGGCGTGCCGGTGTCGCGGATGCCGAGCAGGTCGTCGAGCAACACCAGATCCTCGGCACTGGCCTCGGGGATCTTGCCGTGGACCCGCGCACTCGCGGCCTCGATGGTCAGCTCGCCGACGCCCAAAACCGTGCGCAACAGTCGCGAGATGACATGGAACGGGATGTCCCGGGTGTGGGATTCGCAGTAGGTGACGAACACCTCGAAACCGCGACCGGTCGCCGTCGCGACCGACTCGCGGACCAGTCTGGTCTTGCCGACGCCCGGCCGGCCCGTCACGGTGATGATCGTTCCCTGGCCACCGGCCGCCCGGCCCAGCAATTCGGCGATGGTGTCCTTCTCCGACTGACGACCCACCAGGCGGGACTCGTAGCGGACTTTGCGGCGACACTCGAGGTCGGCGGCCAGCAGCTGACGCGCGGGCACGCCGGCGGCGACACCCTTGATGTGCACGATCTCCCGGTCGGCGAGGACAACCCGATCCTCGACCAACCGGGCGGTGGATTCACTGAGCATGACACCGCCCGGCGGCGCCGCCGATTCCATCCGCTGCGCCATACCCACCTCTTCACCGACCGCGGTGTAACCAAGGTGACTGGCGCCGACTTCGCCGGCGATCACCTGGCCGGAGTTCAAGCCAACACGCATGCGCAGGTCGATCCCGTCCCTACCGGCGACCTCGGCGGCCAGCCGGCGCGCCACCTGCTGGATGTCCATCGCTGCGAGACAGGCCCGAAAGGCGTGGTCTTCCAGCGCGATCGGTGCACCGAACAGGGCCATGATCCCGTCGCCGGTGAATTTGTCCACGGTGCCCGCATAACGCTGCACCACGGCGGCCGATCGATCGACCAACTCGGTCATCACCTCGCGCAGCCGTTCGGGACCGAGGGCTGCGGCGATGTCCATCGAGCGCACCACGTCGGCGAACAACACCGTCACCTGCTTGTACTCGGCCGGTTCGACAACAAAAGTCAGCGGCGAACCACACGAATCACAAAACCGCGCACCCTTGCGCGGCTCGGATCCGCAGTGGTGACATACGGACGAGGTTGCGCCCACAGTCTGCAGAGAATAGGCCGCGCGAGCTGCGGAGAATAGACCGCGCGCCGGTTAGTCGGGATCGACCGCCGGATCGTCCTTCGGATGTTCCGCCGCATCGTCGAGCACACTTACCGCAATGCCGTACGGCAGAAAGCGCACCTTGCGCTTCGGGTCGGTGTTGTTCTTGTTGGCGCGCAAAGCGTCGAGTTCGCTGGCATACACCTGTTCGACGCGGGCGCCGCCGTCGGCTTCCACCGCGTAGATGGCCCACACTCCGTCGCCGGTCTCGCCGGTGGTCTCCGGCTCTGGGCGGCTGCGCCTGGACAGATCCTCGAAGATCGCCGACCAACCGGTCTTGACGCCGGGAGTCCCGACGAACCTGCCGATGCGCTCGAAGGCGTCGCGCAGACCCTCGGTTCCCTCTCTGATCACCCGATCGAAATCATCGGGGTCGAACCCGAAACCGCCCTTGTCGCTCACGCGACCTCCTAGCAAATCAGCTGTTACTACCCAGTCTGCGCTCAACCGACCGGATTTGCCACGTCATGCAGCTAGGAGCCGGGCTCCTCAGGCTCAGGCGGGGGCGGGGCCGGCGCATTGATCGGAATCGGGATCGAGAAGAACGGCAGGTGCAGGTACGCCGTCATGACCGGGGCCGGGGCCGCGGGTGGCGCTGCGGGCGCCGCCGGCGGCGGTGCGGCTGGCGGGGCCTGCGGAACCGGAGTCTCCACTGGCGGGGCTGCCTGCCGCGTCGGCGCCAGACGCGGCTGCGGCACGGGCGCCATGTACACCGGAGCCGGGGCCGGTTTGGTGACTGTCTGCGGCGGCTGCTGCACGACGGGGGGCGGCGGCACGGCAACCTCGACGGGCGGAGGCGCCGCCGGTGCCGAAGCCGGCGCGGAACTCATGCCTGGCAACAGGACCTGGGCCGGCAACTCGGTGGCCGGTGCCACCTCCGCAGGCGTCTCGACGCGGTCACGCGCGCCGGCCTGCTGCGCTGCCGTCGGACGCACATCGGCGGTCAGCGAAACAACCAGGAACCCCGCCGCGACGGCCGCGACGCCGGCAAGGGCACCAGTGACCAGGGCCAGGGGCTTACGCCTGGTTTCCGCGTCAGGATGGTCGGCTTCGTGTCCGTCGTCCACCGCGCTGTAGGCAAGTGAGCCCTCGCTGACGCCGGCAACGGCGCAGACATCGAGATAGCTCGCGTTGAGCGCGCGGGGGTTCACCTCACCGGTGCCCGGGTCGAGTGCGTAAGCCAGTGCCGAGGTCGTCGACGCGAACAACGGCGCATTCGCCGACGCCAGCGCCGCGCCCCGCGCCAACGCCAGTTCGGGCTCCTCCGGAACACTGACCACCAGTGACGTCGCCGCCGCCAAGGCCGGCTTGATCCCGACGATGTCGACCCCACAGCCGACGACGAACACGCCATCAGCGCGCGACGATGGCGCATCGAGACCGGCGACCATCGTTACCAGCTCGGCGGCCACCGAGGCATTTTTCAGAGGCTGTCGATGCAAGTCGACGATCGAGCCGTCGGCGATATCGACGACGGCCAGCGTCGCGCTATCGACCTCGACGAACACCATCGCGATGTGCTCATAATCCAACGCCGAACCGATCGTTTGCGCCAAGGCGGCAGCGGCGAGCAACGGGGAGACCAGCATCACGCTGCCAACATCGCGATCGGCAAGCTCGGCACGCAGCGCCGCAACCTCGCCCGGGTCCGTCCACGTCACCCCGGTCGATGTCAGCTGATATCCGCCCTCATCCGCGCCTTCGCGGGTGCCGATCAGTGCGGCGATCACATGCGCGGCAGCGCCAGACCCGGCCTTTCTGCCGACTCCGGCCCTCGGCGCGGCGACTTCGAGGCTGTCTTGCTCGATGGTCACACCATCGGCATTTGCACCCTCAATCAGCACCATTCGGACTGCTGAGGGCTCCATCGATACCCCAAGCACGATGTCCATAACCCCTCCAAGCCACGTGCGAGCTAGCTACGGGGTCTAGGCGAACCGACGCACCGCGCGGGCCGCCGTCGACTAATTGTCTCGCCCCCTGCGGGAGCAACCGGTCTAACTGGCCTATATGCAGTTTGCCAGCTAGAACCCTACTCGCGCACATCGAGGCAGGAGGGCATTCTCATCAAGCTCAAATGCAACGGCTAAACCCGAAGTTGAGGGTTTACGGGCTGCCGGGACTCTGAAACGGGTTCTGCGGGCCCGGATCCTGCGGCGCCAGGTTCTGCGGAACCTGGTTTTGCGGGACCTGGTTCGCCGGCACCTGAATCGGTATCGGGACCGGTATCAGCGGGACGTGCAGCCACTGAGTGGTCATCTTCACCGAAGGCGACTCCGACGTAGCCGGCGACTCCGCCGCGCTCGGCGGCTCGGTGCTGCTTGGCGGAGCAGTAGTGAGCGGCGTCGTGGTCTGCGCAGTGGTCGGCGGCCGCGTCGTGGTGACCGGCGCCGGTCTGGTCGTCGTCATCGTCGGCGGTGGTGGAGGCGGCGGCGGTTCGGGCGGTGGTGGCGGTGGGATTGCGACACTGCTGGGTGCCGCAGCACTAGGTGCCGGCACCTCGCTGGGCGGCGGCGGCAGGGGGCTTGGTGGTGGCGGACTGGTCGGAATGGCAGCGGGCAGCTTCGCATCCGGCGACGTCGGTAGCGGGGCGACGCTGGGCACAATAGGGGCTTGGTGCGGGGTATGACGCGACTCGATGGCGGTCAGCGTGATCGCCACCCCGCCGACCGCTGTCATGGCCACCGCGGCGCACAGGCCGATCAGCACCTGCGACAACCGAAAACGGCGCCAGGGCGGCTCTTTGGGCCGGTCGATCACGTTCAACCGCATCGAGAAGCAGGCGCCGTCGTCGTTGTACGAGTTGTGTGGTTCGCAGTCATCGCCACCGCCACCGCCACCGCCACCGCCACCGCCACCGCCGCCGCCACTGCCGCCGCGGTCGAACCGCGTCAGCACCTCGGGGAACTCGGTTTGCGACCACGCCAGCTCGCGATCCGTCATCGCGTCGTGGTCGATCACCAGCACGTCACGGGGGGGTAATTCGATCAGGCTGGTACCACCCGCGGCGGCCACGTCGGCCATCATCCCGATAGCAGCCCGGGTGTGCAGATCGATCAGCTCACCGCGGGCGGCGATCAGCAAGGCGCCCTTCGCAGCTGCGCTCACCGGTTGGGATGCGGTCAGGACCGGTAACCGGGTGTGCAGCGAAAGGCGTTGACTGACAAGCGGAATGTTGGCACCGCCACCAACGGTGACCAACGCGGCGAGGTCGGCAAAGCTTGACTTGTTGCGTGCCAACATATCGTCGAACGCGTAGATGAAGCCGGTCAGCCGGTCGGAGATCAGGTCTTCGAATTTTTCGCGGGTGAGCTCGATCCCGATGCTGGAACCTGACAGTTCAGCGGCCAATTCGGTGATGGCGTCCACGGACAACCGCTCCTTGGCCTCCCGGCACTGCTCTCTGAGGATGCCGAGCTGACCGAGCATGGTGGCGCTGGTGGAATCGACGTCCCCGTGCCCGAGTTCCTCGATGACGTGCAGCAGCAAGGCCTGGTCGATCTGATAGCCCGAGAACTCCTCGTAACGCATTGTGGCGCTGACGGGTTCGAACTCGTCCTTCGTTTCCATCAACGTGACGCAGGTGCCGGAACCACCGAAGTCCAGCAACCCGACCACACCACCAGTGGGAACGCCGACTTCGGCGTTCACCGCCGTCAGCGCCGCGACCGCGTCCGGCACCAGACGCGGCGCCAAACCGCTGCGGACGAAGCCGATGTGGGTTCGCAATGCGTTGCGCAGGGCCTGCACGGTGGCCGGCTTCCAATGCGCGGGAACGGCAATCGTGATTTCCGACGAACTCGAATCGGCACCGACGGCGACGACCATCGCGTCCAGCGCCTCGACCGTCAACAGGTCCGGGTCATGAGCTGACCCGTCCGGAGCGATCAGCGCCACGGAGTCGCCGATGCGTTCCACGAAGCCACCCATCAGCGAGCACGGCTCGGCGAGGCTCGAATTCTGGCTGAAAACACCAAGTTTCGGGGCGCAGTGTGGATACAGGGTGAGCACGGTGCGACGGATAACCGGAGAACTTCCGTTAGCCGCGGCGACCAAGTTCATGGTCCCGATCGACAACCCCAGTGGGTCGAACATAGAGCGATTACCTTCGTTGAGAACGGGTCGGTAGCCAGCGGGATAACCATATCCGCGGACAGCCCGTATGTGTTTCGGCCCCAACCTCATTGGTATCCGGTCGATGCCGTGTCGTCACCGAAAAGGTATAGCCGCCAGGCTTGACAGATCGCGTTCGATGCGGGCCCTCGATGCACCGCGGCAGACCCGGTGTGTTGCAATGACCCGGTGAGCCCTATTGATTCCGCCAATTCCCCCGCCGCCGACATCGAAGCGATCCAACAGGTCAAATACCGCTACCTGCGCGCGATGGACACCAAGCACTGGGACGAGTTCGCCGACACGATGACCGAGGACATCGTCGGGGCCTACGGTTCGTCGCTGGGCAAGGAACTGCACTTCGATAATCGCAAGGACCTGGTGGAGTATCTGAGCTCGGCGATGGGCCCCGGCGTGGTCACCGAGCATCGAGTGACGCATCCGGAGATCACCGTCGACGGCGACACCGCCTCGGGCATTTGGTATCTGCAGGACCGGGTCATTGTGCCCGAGTTCGACTTCATGCTGATCGGTGCGGCGTTCTACCGAGACCAGTACCGGCGCACCCCCGACGGGTGGCGGATCAGCGCCACCGGCTACGACCGCACCTATGAGGCGACGATGTCGGTGGCGGACCTCAAGTTCAAGGTCAAGCCCGGGCGCGCTCGGGCAGACCTCAAAGACTGACGGGCCTACTTCGCGATCGCGATGACCGCGCCGGGCCGCAGCCAGCGGATGATCTGCACCAGCGTGCCGTCGTCGATCGCCACGCAGCCCTCGGTGGGCCCCCCGTCGGTGGTGTGAAAGAAGAACGCGGCGCCGCCCCCCGGCACCTTGTTCTTGTTGACGCCCATCACCACCGAATGCTTGTACTGCGGAATCTGCAGGTTCTCGCTGTCGCCAGTATCGAAGGCGCACTGGGCTTTCTGACACACCTGCATGGAGTTGAAGGTCGGGCTGTGGTCGTCGCCGCTCCACCAGTGATTCGGACCGACTTGCGTGTACGGCAGGCCACCGCCGGGACTCGGCGCGGTGCCGAACGCGGAGTCCAGGCTGTAAACACCCATTGGGGTGGCCGGATAGCCGCTCTTGGCTTGCGGCGCCATCCCCGCCGAGCCGACGTGGGTGGGTATCCCGGACTTGATGGGTTGCCAGCCGGCCGCGGTGCGCTGATAGACATCCATCTTCGCGTTCGACCCGCCGGTTGAGACAACCGAAACCACTTGCGTCGCATTGCCGACCGAGTTCGCGAACCATGGGTTGCCGGCGGCTGAGGCCTTTGGAACAAGCGCAGCGGTCAGCACCGGTACAAATAGCGCGGCCATACCCGCGGTGCACACAGCAGCACACAGCAGCACAACCAGTCGGCGCATCGTTTCATCGTCAGACGTGCCGCACCTGAGGGTCAAGTAAAAGTTAAGACCCGGTTGGGTCACGGGGCCGTGACACCGACTGTGTCGCCGGCCGTGCCGCCGGCTGCGTCGCTGGCCGTGCCGCCGGCCTGGGCCGAAATACCCACAGACACAGGATGAAATACACATACCCCAGTGCCCACCCGGCGACCACGTCAGAAGGGTGGTGCACGTTTAATGCCACCCGGGCCACGCCGACCGTGAACACTGCCAGACCACCCAGCGCGACCGCGACAACCCGCTTCCACGGTGTGGTCAGCAACGGCAGCAGCAGGGTCAGCAGTGCGAGCACAGTGGCCATCGCCTCGAGGGCGTGCCCGGACGGAAACGAGGTCTCGCCGATGTGTACCAGGGCCGTCGCCGGTCGCGGCCGCCCGGCCAGACCCTTGGCCACCATCGTCACCCATCCATTGAGCGGTGCGCAGGCCAACAGCAGCAGCGCCATCCGCACTCGGCGGCGCACCAACAGGACCAGCGCCACCACCAATCCCAGGGTCCGCAGCGGCACCGGCCCCAGGACGAATGAGACGCCATCCCAGAACCGCACCCATCCGGAATGCTTGACGCCGATGTCGTGCGCCGGGTTGAGCAGCGACCAATCGATGGTGTGCAGCCAGCCCCAGTTCTGGCGGTGTCCTACCCACAGCAGGGCGTAGAGCACGACCGCAGCCAGGGCAAGCCAAGCGGCTCCCGTAGGTCGACGGGCTATCCGTGGGTCTTTCACGGGCTAGATCGTTACCAGCATCGGTGCGCCGACCGAGAAACGACCCCATACTGGCGACATGGCGGTGATTCTTCGCAAGTTGTTCGGCGTCGGCAAGTTGCCTACCGATCTGCACGCCCAAGTGGACGACGAAGGACTCATCCACCTGGCCGAATATGTGGCGGTCACGAGGCGATTCAGCGGCTCGATCCCGGGCCTTCGGGCGCAAGGCAGCATCGCCAGCTACGTGGGTTGCTTGGCCTTCACTTCGCAGCGGGTGCTCGCGACCCTGTCGGTGGTGCCCAAACTGGCCGGCCGCGCCGTCGACGTGCGCTGGGACGCGGTACCGGGCGGTGCCGCGACCGCAGAGATTTCCTCGGCGGGATTGCAACTCGACATCGACACCGCCGCCGTTGACGAGAGGTTTCACGGCCATCTCGCACTGCATTTCAAGGACGCCATCGGAGAGGATGTGCTCGCCAGGCTGCCACGGCGATCGTTGGCTTTCGATGTTCCACCCGAGTACGTTTTCCGAGCGGTGGGCGTCACCTACAGTCCGTGACGGCGACGTTTCTACGATTGCCGGATGACCGATGACGCGTTCACAGCGCAGGAGCGGCGCGCCGTGTACCGCGTGATCTCCGAACGACGAGATATGCGCCGCTTCATTCGGGGTGGTGAAGTTCCAGAGGAGGTGCTGACACGCCTGCTGCAGGCCGCACATGCCGCGCCCAGTGTGGGCCTGATGCAGCCCTGGCGGTTCATCCGGATCACCGACGGGCAGCTTCGGCAACGCATCCACGCGCTCGTCGACGAAGAGCGGGCGCTCACCGGTGCGGCCCTGGGACCACGCGAGGCCGAATTTCTTGCATTGAAGGTGGAGGGAATTCTCGAGTGCGCCGAGTTGCTGGTGGCAGCGCTGTGCGAGGACCGGCAGGCCCACATCTTCGGCCGGCGCACGCTACCGCAGATGGATCTCGCCTCGGTGTCGTGCGCGATCCAAAACCTGTGGTTGGCGGCTCGATGCGAGGGTCTCGGCGTGGGGTGGGTGTCCCTGTTCGATCCGCACCGGTTGGCGGCCTTACTGCAGATGCCCGCCGATGCCGAACCGGTTGCGATCCTGTGTCTTGGGCCGGTGCCCGAGTTTCCGGATCGGCCCGCACTGGAACTGGATGGCTGGACCTTGGCGCGACCATTGACAGAGTTCGTCTCGGAAAACCGGTGGCGTCCTCCGGGAAGGAAGGCGGAAGGTGACAGACAGTGACCGATGAGCGCTCGGGGGAACTCGCCGACAATGTTCTGCTCGTGCACTGGCACGACCTGGGGCGTTACCTCGGTGTCTACGGCCACCCGGACGTGTCCAGCCCGCGACTGGACCGTCTTGCGTCCGAGGGCATTCTGTTCACCAGCGCCCATGCCACCGCGCCGCTGTGCTCCCCCTCCCGCGGATCGTTGTTCACGGGGCGCTACCCGCAGAGCAACGGCCTGGTCGGCCTGGCCCATCACGGCTGGGAATACCGCAGTGATGTGCGCACCCTGCCCGAGCTGCTGTCCGAATCGGGTTGGTATTCGGCACTGTTCGGCATGCAACACGAGACCTCGTATCCGAAGCGATTGGGCTTCGACGAGTTCGACGTGTCGAATTCGTACTGCGAGTACGTGGTGGACAAGGTTCGGCAATGGCTTGAACAATGGCTTCAACAAGGGCAGCACAGCGACCCCGGCTTGTCCGGGCAACCATTCCTGCTGACCGCCGGATTTTTCGAAACCCACCGGCCCTTTCCGCACGACCGCTACGAACCTGCCGACAGCGGGGCCGTCGACCTGCCTGACTACCTGCCCGATACCCCCGCGGTGCGCCAGGACCTGGCCGACTTCTACGGATCCATCGCCACCGCGGACGCGGCGGTCGGCCTGATGCTGGACACGCTGTCCGACACCGGACTGGACGCCAATACCTGGGTGGTGTTCTTCACCGATCACGGCCCGGCGTTCCCGCGCGCGAAATCCACGTTGTACGACGCCGGAACCGGCATTGCGCTAATGGTCCGCCCACCCACCCGCCTCGGGGTGGCGCCGCGCGTTTACGACGAGTTGTTCAGTGGTGTCGACCTGGTGCCGACGCTGCTCAGCCTGCTGGGT
>JAVROG010000553.1:0-7878 GCA_032162865.1 Mycobacterium sp.
ACTGGAGCGAACGGGTAGTCCGAGCCGAAGGTGATGTGACCCGGTTTGGCGAAGGCGAGCAGGGTGGGCAGCGCCGCCGGGCTCGAAGACAAGGCGGTGTCGAAGTAGAAGCTCGACAGTTCGTCCAGCACTTCGAAGGGGTCGCGTCCCGTGTCTGCGGTGACCCCCATCGCCATCCGATAGGCCGCGTAGGGCACGAAACCGCCAGCATGACTGAGAATGAACTTGATGTTCGGGTGTCGTTGCCGTATTCCGTTGCGCACCAGCAGGTATGCCGCTCGGGTGGTGTCGAGCAGGAAGTCGGTGACGAACGGGGCAATTCCTGGCACCGTCGGGCCTGGCAGCACTTCGGGGTGGATGAAGACGACCGCGGATCGCGCGTCGAGGGCGGCAAAAAGCTCGTCTTGGCCGTCTTCGCCGAGGTAGACGCCGGCATTGTTGGCCAGCAGCACCACGCCGTCGGCATTCAAATCGTCCAGGGCGCGCACTGTTTCGGTGACGCTCTCGGCTATCTGCGGCATCGGCACGCTGGCAAAGAAGCCGAATCGGCCGGGGTGGGCGGCGACCACCTCAGCCGAATAGTCGTTGAGGTCACGTGCGAGCGCGGCGGCCTCGGCCGGATCGGTCAGAAAGGCTGTGCCCGGCGCGGACACCGATAAGACGGCCGCGGCCACGTCGAGTTCTTCCATCGTCTGCAGCGAGCCATCCGGACTCCAGTCCGGTAGGGCGCGTCCGGCCGAAGCGTCGATTCCCCTTTCCTGCAACAACTTTGCGTAGTCCGGCGGGATCAGGTGGTGATGGGTGTCGATTCGCGGCATCATGCGCGCCTTGCCCGGTAAGCCAACCTACTTGAGTTCGGAAGAGGACAGGCCTAGCAGTCGGCGGGCGACCACCAGTTGCTGAATCTGCTGCGTCCCTTCGAAGATGTCCAGAATCTTGGAGTCACGACTCCACTTCTCCAGCAGCGTCTGCTCGGAATAGCCGGTGGTGCCGGCCAATTCGACCGATTTCAAGGTGACGTCGGTGGCCATCCGGCCGGCCTTGGCCTTGCTCATCGACGCTTCCTTGGAGTTGGGAATGCTGTTGTCGGCCTGCCATGCCGCACGCAGCGACAGCAGGTAGGCGGCCTCCCAGTCCGACTCCATGCGTAGAAACTCCGCCGCGGCGGCGCTTTGGGCATGTGCGGGCCGGTCGTAGTCGATATCAACGCCTGCATCGGCGAGGATCTTGCGGATCTCCTCCAGGGCAGCCCGCCCGATTCCGACGGCCATCGCGGCAACGATCGGCCGGGTGTTGTCGAAAGTCTCCATCACGCCGGAGAAGCCTTTGCCGACTTCGATTTCCGGATTGCCCAACAGGTTGTCCTTCGGGATGCGGGCTTGGTCGAAGCGGATGACCGCCGTGTCAGAACCCTTGATGCCCAGCTTGTGCTCGAGCCGTTCAACGGTGACGCCGGGGTGTTCCCGCGGCACGACGAACGACTTGATCGCCGCCCGGCCGACCGACTTGTCCACCGTGGCCCACACCACGATGTGGGTAGCACGCGAACCGGCTGTGACGAAAATCTTCTCTCCGTTGATCACGTACTCGTCGCCATCGAGGGTGGCGGTCGTCGAGACCGCCGCCGAGTCCGAACCGAATCCCGGTTCGGTGATGGCCATTGCGGCCCACACCTTGCCGAAGCGCTCCAGTTGCTCGTCGGTGGCCACGGCCGAGATGGCGGCGTTGCCCAGACCCTGATACGGGATGGACAGCATCATCGCCAGGTCACCCCAGCTGGCCTCCAAGGTCTGTACCAGCGCGGCCATGTTGGCGCCGTTGTGGTTGTCCTCTTTGCTGTCGGCGCCGCGCAATTCGCCGGCTCCCGCAAAGCTGAACGATTCAGACGCTCCCTCGAACATATTGATCAGAGTGTCGAGTTCGACCGGGTAGGCATGTTCCTTCAGGTCGTACTTGCGGGCGATGGGCCGGACCAGCTCCGCGACGCCCTGATGGGTCTTGGTGATGACCGCTTGCAGCTTGCGCGGTAGCTCCAGATTGATTGCCATGATTGATCTTTCGCTTAGAAGTCCGGACTTAGATAACTACGACACCCTCGGCGACGCCGATGGCCCGCAGGTCGCGGTACCAGCGTTCGACCGGGTGCTCTTTCGTGTAGCCGTGGCCGCCGAGCAGCTGCACGCCGTCCAGGCCGATCTGCATGCCCTTGTCGGAACCGAACCGCTTGGCCAGCGCCGCTTCGCGGGCGAACGGTAGGCCCTGCTCGGCGCGCGACGCCCCGCGCCAGGTGATCAGCCGCAGCCCGTCCAATTCGATGGCGATGTTGGCGCACATGAACGCCACGGCCTGACGGCGTGCGACGGGCTCGCCGAAGGCTTCGCGCTCCTTCACGTAGGGGACGACGTAGTCGAGCACGGCGTGGGAGGTGCCGACGGCCAGTGCCGCCCAGCCCAGTCGGGATAGCGCGATCGCCTCGGAGTAGTCGGCGTCGCTGGCTTCGTCTTCACCCAGCCGGGCGCCGAGGGGCACGCTGACGCCGGACAGCTCCACGCGTCCCAGAGCCGCCGCGCGAATACCCATGCTCGGGTCGGGCTTGACGGTCACCCCTTTGGCGGACGACTCGACGATGAACAGCGCCGGCTTGCCGTTGAGCTGCGCACCGATGATGAAGAGCTCGGCGTCGGCGGCGGCGGGCACCAACGACTTCACGCCGTCGATGCGGTACCCGGACGGGGTGCGCACCGCGGTGGTCTTCAGCCGCGTGGGATCGAACAGCGGCTGCGGTTCGGCGATGGCCACACAGGCCTGCGGGACATTCTCGCCGGCGAATTCCTTGAGATAGGTGGCCTGCTGATCGGCGCTGCCCCAATGGGTGAGTGCGGCCGCAACGCCGCCGGGCGCCAGGATCGGTAGCGCTAGCCCCATGTCGCCATACGCCAACGCCTCGGCCACCAGCACGTTGGTGATTGCGGAGCGGTGTTCGGCGATGCCGTCGAAGTCCTCGGGAATGTTGATCGCCGTAATGCCCAGTTCGGCGGCCTTCGTGATCAGATCGGGCGGGTAGCCCACCGCCTCGTCGGCATCGTGAGCGGCCGGACGAAGGATCTCCGCGGCGAATTCGTCGACGGTCTCGACGATCATCTTCTGGTCGTCGTCGGGAGTCAGGTCGAAGTAATCCTTGCCGCTCGACTTGAGCCGAGTCGGGGCGCCGCGCAGGTTCTGGACACGCTTGAACTGCCGTTGTGCAGCGACGGTGGTCGAGAACAGGGTCTTGGTCCCGTAGCGCAGACCCCGGTTGAGCGGATCGCGCAGGTTGTACTTGTCCAGAAACTCCTGGCCGACGATCGGCGTGATGAGCGCTATGGCGACGTCGACGCCGGTCCGTTTGTGTGGCTGCATTCCGATGGCGGTTTGGCGGTCGCGTCGTTTGGCGCGCGAGCGTCCGGGTTTGGAAGCGGTGTCGGTCATTATCGCCAGCCTCTGTCGTTGGGGCGGTGCGGGTACAACCGTATCTTACTCCGGAGTAAGATAGATAGAGCCGTGTTAATTAATTCACACGCCGCAGGCCCTCCAGTACCTGTTGGTGCAGCAGGCCGTTGGTCGCCACGGCGCTCCCGCCGTGCGGTCCTGCCGCGCCGTCCAAGCCGGTGAACTTTCCGCCCGCCTCGCGAACCAGGACGTCGAGCGCGGCCAGATCCCAGACCGATACCTCGGGTTCTGCCGCGATGTCGACGGCTCCTTCGGCCAGCAGGCAGTAAGACAGAAAATCGCCGTAGGCGCGCACTCGCCAGACGGCATCGGTCAATTCGATGAACTGCGTGCGCAATCCGAGCTGCGCCCAACCGGTCAAGCTGGAAAACGACAAACTCGCCGAATCCAGTTCTGCCACAGCGGAAACCGATATTGGACGGGGCGGTGTCCCGTCGACCGACGCGAATGCGCCCTGTCCGTGCAACGCCCACCACCGTCGCTGCAGCGCTGGCGCGCTCACCACACCGACGGTAGGGACGCCGTCCTGCAGCAGGGCAATCAGACTGGCCCACACCGGCACCCCGCGCACGAAGTTCTTGGTGCCGTCGATCGGATCGATGATCCACTGCCGTCCGCTGAAAGCGGTTGTCCCGCCGAACTCCTCGCCGAGAACGCTGTCGTCGGGCCGCTGGTCGGCGATCGCCAAGCGCAATATCGATTCGACGGCGCGGTCGGCATCGGTCACCGGGGTCAGGTCCGGTTTGGTGTCGATGCGCAAGTCGAGTGCGCCGAACCGGGCGCGAGTCACCGCGTCCGCACGGTCGGCGAGCGCCAGCGCGAACTGCAGATCATCCATGGCCATGGCACCGCTCCTCCTCATCGCTTCGCTCTGCATCGTCGCCGTTGCGAGCCATGGCAGCAGTCCTACCATGGCCATGTGTGGGAATTCATGATGCTGCTCCTGCTGGTGGCAGTCCTGGCGGCGTTTGTGGCGCCGCGGTTCATCCGGCCCGGCCCGCGCGGCGCATTGGCAAGCGGCACGCTATTGGTGACCGGGGTCAGCGCGCGACCGGATGCCGCCGGGGAGCAGTACGTCACCATCGCCGGCGTCATCAACGGGCCCACTGTCAACGAGCACGCCGTATATCGACGCATGGTCGTCGACGTCGATCAGTGGCCTGTCATGGGACAACAACTGCCGGTTGTGTATTCGCCCAACAATCCTGATAACTGGAACTTCGGGCCCGCCGAACCACCAGAGCCGCTGGACGACTAGGACCGGTTTCACCCGCCGGCGGGCGGGTGCGCCATCACCGCGATGATCCGACGGCCGTACCGGGGGACGACGAGGGTGGGCCGCGAAATCGTCACGCCTGGAATCCCCGGTACGCTCGGCGTCCCGGTCCCCGATCCCACCGGTTCGGTCGCGGCGAGGGCGGGTGCACCGCCCTCCGACATCGTCGTAAGGACCACGCCGGGTCCGTTCGACGGCGCCACCCAGCCGGTCGGCACGGACATCGAGCCGATGGTGCTGGCCCGCGCAAGGGTAGCGGTGACGTTACCCAGGCCCGCGCAATTTCGGGCAACCTCAGGTTACGGCGTGGCCTAGCACTCCCAAGACTTAGCTGGTGACGATACCGCTCTCCGAGGATCCAGTATTCAATCCGCAAGAACTCTTGACCAGAGTGTTTCGCCTCGTCGATTCCTAGGGACTAAAGGCACGCAGCTAAGGACCAATGCCTCTGCGCCTCCGGCTTTGCCGCCGATAACGTTCGGATTGGCTAACGGGATCAAGGATGAGGGAGCCCGCCATGAGCAGTCGCGAGTCAGGTCCGGCAATCGTCGTCGGCATCGACGGGTCGAAGGCGGCCCTGCGAGCGGCCGTGTGGGCAATCGATGAAGCCGCCCACCGCAACGTCCCCCTGCGACTCGTCTCCGTGATCGATGCGCAGCGCGCAGTCGGCGCCGGGGGTCTCGGCGCTCGCCAGGCCGCCGCCCGCTCGGCGCTGTATGACGCCTATCGGGCCATCGACGCAACCGACAAGGACGTGAAGGTCGAAACCGAAATACTCTGGGGCAGGCCGCTGACCAAGCTGCGGCAGGAATCCAGGTCGGCGCTGATGATCTGCGTCGGCTCGATAGGGCTTAACCACGCGCGTTGTGGTCAGGGTTCGGTCGCGGGCGGCCTGGCCGGAACTTCGCTGTGCCCCGTCGCGGTGATCCACCGATCACCCGATGGCACGACAACTCCCCAGATCAGCCGTGTGGTCGCCGAAGTAGACAATGGTGTCGTGTTACGACACGCATTCGCGGAGGCCCGATTGCGAGACGTTCCACTGTGCGCGATCTCCGTGCAGGTCCAAAAATCGGTGCGCGCCGACGCCGGAAACGACTTGGCGCGAGCACAATTGGACCGGCGGCTGGCTCGATGGACGCGACTGTACCCCGACGTGCGGGTCGAGTTGGCCGTTGTGCGTGGACATGACTCCCGCTACCTGGCCGACAGTGCGCCGCCGGATCAGCTATTCGTCACCGACGCACACGCCGCCCAAGTGGGCAGCGTGTATCAGGCGGGATCGTCGGTACTGACAGTGCGCTGCAACAATTTGTAGGGAGCGGGGTGCGGCGCAACCTGGTATGACGCCGTAGACGGGATGTAACCAACAGGATCGCGTGGGCAATGCGCCTCCGCCTCAACGGCTTTGACACTCGCGAGACTCGACGCGCTGGTTGCGCGCGGAGCGCTACGCGATGGTCTCGTTGCGGTCGGGCTGCGGACCGAACACGAAGCGGCGGCCGGTGACGTCGGAGGGGACGACCCGCACGTAGTTGGATTTGCGGGTCTGCGTCCACGGGTAGAGACCGCCGCGATCGGCCTCCTGAATCTCGGCGTCCGTTTTCAATAGCCGCGCGCGCCCGCGCACGATCACACTCCAGCCTTCGACGACGTTATGGTCGTCGGCCTCGAAAACCACCGTGCGATTCGCGACGGCCGAGAACAGTTTGGTGCCCTCCGCGGTCCGGAACAGGATGGTGCGGTTCTGCGCCACGTAATTGACCGGGAAGATCTCCGGTTCGCCGGCAAAACTGGTGACCAATCGGCCGAGGGCGGCGGTGCCCAGCAGATCCCAACTTTCGCTGTCGGACAGGACAGTGACTGGCTCGTCGGTCATCGGCTTAACCTTTCCCGAGATGGCTGGCGGATTCAAGGTGATCGAGCGCCGTGCCACAGCTGATGATGCCTCGCGTCTGGAATAGCCTGTGCCAGGCCAAGTCTGGAGATGGCACGGCGTTCGGGACAACTTCGATGTGTACGACGAAGACTCTACGGGCTTTCGTTTCGATCGGTAGGGACCTTAGTCATCGAATGGCCTGTGGCCCAATTGGCTAGTTGGTCTTCGACGGTGTGGGGTGATCGCTGTCGCCGAGCCCTCTGTGCGCTTGTTCTGCTACGCCTTCGGCGACCCAACCTGTCGGTGCCGTTACAAATGTTCGACGAGTCGTCGAGGCAGTTGTTGACGTCAGAGGGCAAGCCGGAAACGGACTTGCGCCACCCGCACCGACATTTACTGCGGCGTCAAATTTCCCGAAATTGCTGATAATTGATACCAGTGTTAAAGATGTTGTTCCAACCACGTTGCGGTGCGAATCAATTCGCTCCGCTTTGGCAGCTAGCAGGGGCTGGACAGGGATCTTAGCGGGATGCATCCACGTTTGAGCTTGCTATCGCGTGGCTATGCCAAATAGGTGGCGGTTTTAAATCGCTGAACGAAACGGGCCAGCATGAGAAGGAGTCAATTGTGAAGTTTGCAAATAGTGCCAAGACGGCCATTGCTGCCGCCGGAATAGCTGCGGTAACCGCTTTCGGTGCAGCAACTGCCTCTGCCGCACCGCCGCCCAACATCCAGGGATTCGGTGCCAGTGAACAGCTGATCGACGGGCCAATGGTTACCACCTACACAGTCAGCAATCTGCAAGCCAGCACAGCAGCGATTCCCGGCTACACCCCTAAAGGAACCCTTTACCAGGCTGACGTCACCGCAAGGTCGGATGGCGGAGTCGTCACTCCCATGGTGAAAAACTTCAGCGCGCGGGGTCCAAACGGCCAGACCTACAAGCTGATCGATAAGGCTGGTGTCCCGGGTGGCCTGAACCCGGCGCCTATCCCGCAAGGCAGCGAATCGCGGGGCACCCTATTCTTCGACGCAACGGGCGCGCCGCCGAATGGCGTTGTCTATAACGACGGCCTGCAAGACATCCTGATCTGGACGTCGAATGTGTCGGGAGCCGCGGCGCCTGGTGCATCGCCGAGCGAAAGCCCGGCACCGGGTGCGCTTCCTGCCCCGGCCACATAGCCCTGATCCGATTGCGCACCGTCTTTCCGCGCCACATTTGGCGTGGGAATTG
>JAVROG010000554.1:0-3526 GCA_032162865.1 Mycobacterium sp.
TCGACCCTGCCCAGGTACACACCGCGGGCATCTACGTTCAGCGGGTGGTGCACGTGCCCAACCCGGTAAAGCAGATTGAAAGGGAGACGGTGCGGCCATGACCGCGATGAGGAGTGGCGCCGTATGAGTTGGAGCCGAGGCGAGCTGGCGACGCGGGTTGCCGCCGAATTTCACGATGGGCAGTACGTGAACCTGGGCGTGGGGTTGCCCACCCTGATCCCGAGCCACATCCCCGCGGACATCACTGTCGTCTTGCACTCGGAAAACGGGATTCTCGGTGTCGGGCCGTACCCACGGCACGAGAATCTCGACGCCGACCTGATCAACGCTGGTAAGGAGACGGTCACCACGTTGCCGGGTGCGGCGTTCTTCTGCTCGTCGTCCTCTTTCGGGATCATCCGCGGCGGACACCTCGATATCGCGGTGCTCGGCGCCATGCAGGTCTCGGCCGCCGGCGACCTGGCCAACTGGACGATCCCCGGCAAGATGATCAAGGGCATGGGTGGGGCGATGGACCTAGTGCACGGCGTGGATAAAGTTTTCGTGATGATGGAGCACATCGCCAAGGACGGCAGCGCGAAGATCGTCGAGAACTGCACGCTACCGCTGACCGGTAAGCGCTGCGTGAACCGTATCTTCACCGATCTCGCCGTCATCGACGTCGCTGACGACGGTCTGCACCTGATCGAGACCGCGCCCGGTGTCACTGTCGACGAGGTTATTGCGAAAACCGAACCGCCCCTTGCGCTTCCTGCTTCACTCCCGGGTTTCCGGGGTCACTGACCACTGGCCCGCAACGACGAGCACGCGCTGCGCATCGTGCGACGGACGAAGCGAGGCGAAACCTTCGACGTCTAACCGACCCGATATACCCGCTCAGCCGTCGACGTTGATGGTCTTGCGTCGATCCATGGCCAGCGCGGCCTTGGCGTAGCTGTGCACATGGCCACGCATACGCCGGCTGGCCGTGTCCGGGTCGCCGCTGCGGATCGCGGCAGTGATGGACCGGTGTGCGCGGTGGGTGACAGCTCGCACCTTGTCGTCGACGAACGCGGCGTTCTCGGTCCCGGTATAAATCGTGTGCGACAAGGCAGTCATGAATCCGATCAACAACTCGTTATGACTGGCCATCGCCACACCCACATGCCAGTCGAGATTGGCCTGCAGAAAAGCCGGTAAGTCAGCGTTGGGGATGGCGATGTCTTCGTTGGCCTTGTCGAGCACCGCCAGGTCGTGATCGGTCCGCTTGCGCGCAGCCAGCTCGGCGCAGAACGGTTCCAACGCCTCGCGGGTCTCCAGGAGATCCGCGAGCTTGATCTGCTGGCCACGGATCATCAGGGTCACCGAATTGGCCATCGACTTCGTCGTCGGGCGCTGGACGTAGGCGCCGCCAGCCCGACCCGTCCTGACCCGAACCAGGTTCTGAACTTCCAGAATACGCAACGCCTCCCGCACCGTGGACCGGCTCATCTGCGTCTGCTTGACCAGCTCGCGTTCTGCGGGAAGCGCCGTCCCCTCGACCAGCTCGCCGCTGAGGATCCGCTCGCGCAGTTCGCGCGCCAGCACGTCGGACGCCTTGGGCACATCCACAGGCTTGAGCAAGACAGTCGAACGCGTCGGAGCCGAGTCCGACTCGGATGGTTCCACCGCTGCCCCTTCCATGCTTCGGCCTAAGGGTTAGACCTAATGTACCGCGGTACACGCGCCTCGGTAAGCAAACGTCAGTCGCGGCGGGTTCCCGGACGTGTATCTCCTCGGGGCGCTGGGACGCGTCAACTGCAGCAGTGTTCACCCACCCATCCACGCTTTTCGGTCAACGCTCAGAAGACCATGCGCGCGACGACCTCGGCCACCGCGGCCGGTTTATCCGAGCCGTCGAGCTCGACCGTCTGCCGCACCGTCAGATCAACGGTCGTGTCGTCGACCTTGGCCGCGTTGACAAGCTCAGATCGGAGTCGGATGCGGCTGCGTGCCGGAACCGGCGCGAGGAACCGCACCCGGTTGAGCCCGTAGTTGATGCCCATCTTCGCGTTGTCGATGCGGTAGTTTTCTTTGCTCAACGCGGGAATTACGGACAGCGTCAAGAAGCCGTGCGCGATCGTTGCACCATATGGACTTTCCGTCTGGGCCCGCTCGACGTCGACATGGATCCATTGATGATCGCCGGTGGCGTCGGCGAACGCATCGATGCGCTCCTGATCGATGGCTAACCATTGGGAGACGCCGAGTTCCTGACCGACGGCCTCAACAGCCTCATCGATGCATGAAATGACTCGCACTGCTCACCTCTCTCGTAAGCATCGCTAGGGCCGCCGAGAGTGTTCCCGGCGAACATGATCGCCCAGATCAAACGCAACCGACTGTCGCCGTGGGCATTCCGGCTAGGAATAGACGGTGAGCTCAGTTGCCGCGATAGGCAGCGAATTCAGGTGCGCGTTTCTCGTTGAAGGCCGTGACACCTTCCGTCGCCTCAGGAGTGTCGCCGAACATTTTCAGGCTCGAGTAGGCCATCTGGCCAACCGACGCGAACTGTTCGGTGTCGGTGTTGAACGACTGCTTGAGAATCTTCAATGCCGTAGGTGACAGCTGGAGGATCTCGTCAGCCCATGCCCGTACCTCGGACTTGAGTTGAGCGGCCGGCACCACCTTGTTGACCAGTCCCCACTCGGCTGCCTGCTGCGCCGAGTATCGGCGGCACAAGAACCAGATCTCGCGGGCGCGCTTCTCCCCGACAACCCGAGCCAGGTAGCCGGTTCCGAACCCGGCGTCGAACGACCCGACCCGCGGACCGTTCTGGCCGAACACCGCGGTATCTGCGGCGATTGTCAGATCGCACAGCACGTGCAGAACATGACCGCCGCCGATCGCGAATCCGTTGACCGCGGCAATCACCGGCTTCGGCACGTCGCGGATGACCCGGTGGAGCGTATCCACCTCGAACAGACCAGTTTCAGATGGTCCGTAATCGCCGGTCTCAGCACGCTGCTTCTGATCTCCGCCGGTGCAAAACGCCTTCTCTCCGGCCCCGGTCAGACATATCGCCCCGACCTCCGAGCTTCCCCAAGCCAACTTGAATGCCCGGATCAGCTCGTCGAGGGTGCGCGCCCGAAACGCGTTGTACCGCTCGGGCCGATTGATGGTGATCCAGGCCAGGCCGTTGTCGACCTCGTAGGAGATGTCAGTGAACTCGGTCATCTGTTGCCTCTCGTCATCGAAACGCCAACCTGTGCGCAGATAGTTTATGGTCTTACCATATTACCAAAAGGATGGGGTCCGGCAAAACCGCGATTGCCGGGGATAAGCCTCACGCCGGCACGACATCCCGACGCAATCGGGCGAGCTCACCAATCGACCTCTGCAGGTGGTCAAGCTCGGCGACGAGCGCTGCCCGGCGATGCCCAATCTCGTCCGCTGAGCCCTCGGGGTCGAGTAGACCGCGGTGCCGCGCCATCTTCAAGGCAGTGCTGAACATGTCCCCCGAGACCGACTCCTCGGTAATGCGGTGCTGCAGCGACCATTGCCGGCC
>JAVROG010000555.1:0-17012 GCA_032162865.1 Mycobacterium sp.
GAGGGCCGCGACCCCACCGATCAGCCGCCCGAGTCTGACACCGAGGGGCGGTGACGGACCCGGTCTTGACAGTCGCTACCCTTCTTGCACGTCGTCGCAATCGGTTGGCGAACGTGGGGTGGCGGTGGTTCATGAACGGGCCGCAAATGGGCCACAGAGGGAAGGGAAACCGCAGGTATGAGTCCGGCCAACGTGCTTGACTCCATTCTTGAGGGAGTCCGGGCCGACGTTGCCGCGCGCGAAGCCCGCGTGAGTCTTTCGGAGATCAAGGCCGCCGCCGCAGCCGCCCCGAAGCCACGCGACGTGATGGCCGCATTGCGCGAACCCGGCATTGGCGTCATCGCTGAGGTCAAGCGGGCCAGCCCGTCGGCTGGCTCATTGGCGACAATCTCTGACCCGGCAGGGCTGGCGCGTGCCTACGAGGACGGCGGCGCTCGAATCATCAGTGTGCTGACCGAGGAACGTCGATTTCGCGGATCGCTCGATGACCTGGACGCGGTGCGTGCCGCAGTGTCGATTCCGGTGTTGCGCAAAGACTTTGTGGTGCAGCCGTATCAGATCCACGAGGCGCGTGCGCACGGCGCCGACATGTTGTTGCTCATCGTCGCCGCTTTGGACCAGTCAGCGCTGGCGTCGATGCTCGACCGCACCGAATCACTCGGTATGACAGCGCTTGTCGAGGTGCACACGGAGGAAGAAGCCGACCGCGCGCTGAAGGCCGGGGCTACCGTAATCGGCGTCAACGCCCGCGATCTCGCGACGTTGGAGGTCGACCGGGACTGCTTCGCCCGAATTGCTCCCGGACTGCCCAGCAAGGTGATCAGAATCGCCGAATCCGGAGTGCGGCACACCGGTGATCTGCTGGCGTATGCCGGTGCGGGCGCCGACGCCGTGCTGGTCGGCGAAGGCTTGGTCAAGAGCGGTGACCCACGTGCGGCCGTCGCCGACCTGGTCACCGCAGGCACCCATCCGTCCTGTCCGAAGCCTTCTCGCTAGCCGTTGATGTGCTGCGCGTGCGTTGAGTCTTTCTGATGGCAGATCTCTCCCCGGATATTCCGCGTACCAGTGCGGCCGTCGTCGAACGGACCCACTACGACCCTGATCAGGGTGGACATTTCGGCGGGCCCGGCGGTTGGGGTGGCCGGTACGTTCCCGAGGCGCTGATGGCTGTGATCGACGAGGTCACCACCGCCTACGAAAAGGAACGCGTCGACCAGGATTTCCTCGACACCCTCGATAATTTGCAGGCCCACTACGCCGGCCGTCCGTCGCCGTTGTACGAGACGACGCGTCTCGGTGAGCATGCGGGTTCGGCGCGGATCTTTCTGAAACGAGAAGATCTGAACCACACCGGTTCTCACAAGATCAACAACGTTCTGGGTCAGGCTTTGCTGGCTCGCCGGATGGGCAAGAATCGGGTCATCGCCGAGACGGGCGCAGGCCAGCACGGTGTCGCCACCGCCACCGCGTGTGCACTGCTGGGATTGGACTGCATCATCTACATGGGCGCGGTCGATACCGCGCGCCAGGCGCTCAACGTGGCGCGGATGCGATTGCTCGGCGCCAAAGTCGTGTCGGTGGAAACCGGATCCAGAACCCTCAAAGATGCCATCAACGAGGCGTTCCGGGACTGGGTCACCAACGCCGACAACACCTATTACTGCTTCGGCACTGCCGCCGGACCACATCCTTTCCCGACGATGGTGCGAGATTTCCAGCGCATCATCGGGCTGGAAACGCGCGTTCAGATCCAGCGGCAGGCGGGCCGGCTGCCCGACGCGGTGGTCGCATGTGTCGGCGGAGGATCCAACGCGATCGGCATCTTCCACCCCTTCCTCGACGACCCCGGTGTGCGGTTGGTGGGCTACGAGGCGGCCGGCGACGGCGTAGAGACCGGTCGGCACGCTGCGACATTCGCCGGTGGTTCTCCGGGCGCATTCCAGGGGTCGTTCTCCTACCTGCTGCAGGACGAGGACGGCCAAACCATCGAATCGCATTCCATCTCGGCGGGTTTGGATTATCCCGGGGTGGGCCCCGAACACGCGTGGCTCAAGGAGACCGGGCGCGTCCAGTACGAGCCGATCACCGATTCCGAGGCGATGGAGGCGTTCGGCCTGCTGTCCCGATACGAAGGCATCATCCCTGCCATCGAATCCGCGCATGCAGTGGCCGGCGCCCTGAAGTTGGGTGCCGAATTGGGAAGAGGCGCGATCATTGTGGTGAACCTGTCGGGCCGTGGCGACAAGGACGTCGAGACCGCAGCGAAATGGTTCGGCCTGCTGGACGAACCTGATGCTGCAGGCGAATCGGTTCAATGATGACGGTGGAACAAAGCGCGACAAGCAGGTTGGGGCCGCTGTTCGAGTCGTGCCGAGCGGACAATCGTGCGGCATTGATCGGTTATCTGCCCACCGGCTATCCCGACGTGCCGACGTCGATGCAAGCAATGACCGCTTTGGTCGAATCCGGCTGCGACATAATTGAAGTCGGCGTGCCGTACTCCGATCCGGGCATGGACGGTCCTACCATTCAGCGTGCCACTGAACAGGCCCTCAGCGGGGGAGTCCGGGTGCGGGACACGCTGGCCGCGGTCGAGGCGATCAGCGCGGTCGGTGGACGTGCCGTAGTGATGACCTATTGGAATCCAGTGCTGCGCTATGGAGTTGACGCGTTCGCGCGAGACTTGGCATCCGCGGGTGGACACGGTTTGATTACTCCTGATCTGATTCCCGATGAGGCACACGAGTGGCTGGAGGCATCGGAAGAGCACCGGTTGGACCGCATCTTCTTGGTGGCTCCATCATCGACGCCCGAACGATTGGTGACCACGGTCGAGGCTTCCCGCGGATTCGTCTATGCGGCTTCGACGATGGGAGTAACGGGCGCACGTGATGCGGTATCGCATGCCGCACCTGAACTTGTGGGGAGGGTCAAGGCAGTGTCTGACATCCCTGTCGGCGTTGGCCTGGGTGTGCGATCGGGAGCGCAGGCGGCGCAGATCGGCAGCTATGCCGACGGTGTGATCGTCGGATCGGCGCTGGTTTCGGCACTGGGTGATGGCTTGCCCGTATTGCGCGCGCTGACCGAGGAACTGGCTACCGGTGTGCGCCAGAGGATGTCCGCATGAGGACGACGTGGCTGGCCTACATTCCCAGCCCGCCGCGCGGGGTTTGGCACCTCGGGCCGCTGCCCATCCGCGCGTACGCGTTCTTCATCATCACCGGCATCGTGGTGGCACTGCTGATCGGGGACCGGCGGTTTGCCGCCCGGGGCGGTGAGCGTGGCGTGATCTACGACATCGCGCTGTGGGTGGTGCCTTTCGGATTGATCGGTGGCCGCCTCTATCACCTGGCCACCGATTGGCAAACATACTGGGGCCCAAACGGTGCCGGCCTGGGCGCGGCGCTGCGAATCTGGGACGGGGGCTTGGGCATCTGGGGTGCCGTGGCCCTCGGTGTGGTCGGCGCATGGATCGGTTGTAGGCGTCAGGGCGTTCCGCTGCCGGCCTTCGCTGATGCGGTTGCGCCCGGAGTTGTGTTGGCGCAGGCCATCGGTCGGCTCGGAAACTACTTCAACCAAGAGCTGTACGGTCGCGAAACGACCGTGCCTTGGGGACTGGAGATCTTCTACCGGCGGGATCCTGGCGGGTTCGTCGACGTCCATTCGCTCGATGGCATCTCAACGGGGCAGGTGGCGTTCGTCGTGCAGCCGACCTTCCTCTACGAATTGCTCTGGAACCTGCTGGTATTCGGGGTTTTGCTCTACTTGGATCGTCGTTTCACCCTCGGCCACGGGCGACTGTTCGCGAGCTATGTCGCGCTGTACTGCGTCGGGCGGTTTGGCGTCGAATTGCTCCGCGACGACACCGCCACTCACATCGCAGGCATCCGAGTCAACACGTTCACATCGACTTTCGTCTTCATCGGGGCCGTGGTTTACATCATCCTGGCGTCGAAGGGTCGCGAGGACCCGGCAACTTTGCGTCCCGATGATGCGGATGCCGAAGAGGAGCCGGTAGATGAGTTGGCGGCTGTCGCTTCGGCGTCTGCTGCGACGGTGGCGGGGTCAACCGCAGCGGGTGACGACGACGAACCTGCAGATGCGGCAGAAACGGCGCAAGCAGCCGAAATCGCGGAGCCGGAAACCGAGCAGGCTCCGATCGCGGCGTCCGACGTTGCCGCGGACGAGACCACAGCGGTCGAGACCGTGCAGGCTGCGGTCACAAAGCCCGATGTCGGCGAGTCTGAGATTGAGTCGGTGGTAGAGGAGCCTGAGGTCGCCGAACCGGTTGAGTCGGAGGTTGTGGAGGCTGAGGCCGCAGTCTCCGAGGCACAGGAAGCGAAGGCCGGGGAGTCCGACACGGCGACTGCCGATGCTGTCGAGGCTGCGGCCGAGGAAGCGGAAACTGAGGAGCCGGCGGTCGAGGCGGCGGCCGAGGAGCCTGAGGCCGCGGTGGTGGAACCCGAGGAACCCGAAGTCGAGGAGCCGGCGGTTGAGGCGGCAGCCGAGGAGTCTGAGGTTGCGGAGGTTGCTGAGCCGGAGGCCGAAGAATCGGCCGAGGAAATGGAAGCTGAAGAGTCTGAGGCCGAGGCGTTGACTGAGGGCGCGGTGGTGGAATCCGACGAACCCGAAGTCGAGGAGCCGGCGGCCGAGGCGCGCGAAGGCGCGGAAGCGGTTGAGCCGGAGTCGGAGAGGGCCGATGCAGTCGAGGCTCTCGAAATCGGGCAGCCCGAAACCCAGGAGCCCGAGACAGCTGAGCCGGTTGACCCCGAAGCCGAGCCCCAAGACGTGGCGAACGCGGCCTCGGGGGTGGAAGGACCCGTCGCAGACGAATCCCAACCGGAGCTGACGACGGAAGGCGACGAGTCGGCTGAGCAAGAGTCGGCGGATGACGACGATAAGGCGCCCCCAGCCGCGCAAGAAGCGCCGGAGACTGCCGAAACAGCGCGGAAGCGTCTGAGGTTCAGACTGCGAAGGCAGCGGTCGTAAGAGCTCATAGCCCAGCTACGCGGTACGCATGTGGCCGATGTGATTACTGATGCACGTCGCACGTTCCCGCCAGATCAAGGCGACTTGGGCGGCCCACCGGATCTGGCATGCTGAATTCGTGACTGACCAGTCTTGGTCCGGTGCTAACGAGCCCGGCCCCCCACAGGAGCCGGGATATCCGCCGCCTCCCTTTCCGCCGCCATATCCGTCATACCCGCAATACGCGGCACCCCCGGACCCATCGGCGCCGTTTGGTCGGCATCCCGTTACCGGGCAACCATATTCCGACAAATCGAAGACCGTCGCCGGGCTGTTGCAGCTGCTCGGGCTGTTCGGTCTGGTCGGCATTGGCCGCATTTACGCCGGCTACATCGGGCTTGGCGTGGCGCAAATGGTCATCGGCTGGGTGACGTGCGGGGTCGGCGCGCTCATCTGGGGCATCATCGACGCGGTGTTGATATTGACCGACAAGGTCAACGACCCGCAGGGCCGACCATTGCGCGATGGAACCTGACACGTCTTCCCAGCCGACGCCGAAGCAGCGTGGCCGTTATGCCGCCGTCGGTTCGGCCGTCGCCCTGGGCGGCGCTCTCGTTTACGTCGGAATTGCCGATCCACACAACCCGGACTCGGTCTACCCACAATGTCCGTTCAAGTGGCTCACCGGCTGGAACTGCCCCGCATGTGGCGGTCTGCGGATGAGTCACGACCTACTGCACGGCCATCTGGCGGCAAGCATCAATGATAATGCCTTCGTGCTTATCGCGATCCCGTTGCTGGCAGCGTGGGTCCTGGTGCGCCGCTACCGCGGCCAGTCATGGTTGCCGATACCGACAATGATCACCGTCCTGGTCACGATGAGTGCGTGGACGGTAGTACGCAACCTGCCGGGCTTTCCGCTGGTGCCGACCGTTCTCAGCGGCTGAGCCGGCGATCGCGGCGCGGCTGATTTCCCAAATGGATGCGCGCGTCGCGCATTCGAGACATCCCGATGCCAGCGAGCGCGACTATGCTTTGACGTCGTGACTAGACGCGGAAAGATCGTCTGCACTCTCGGGCCGGCCACCCAATCGGCTGACTTGGTCCTACAGCTCGTAGATGCCGGTATGGACGTCGCCCGAATGAACTTCAGCCACGGCGATTACAGCGATCATGAGGCCTCCTATGAGCGCGTCCGGGCAGCTTCGGATGCGACGGGTCGCGCGGTCGGCGTGCTCTGTGATCTGCAGGGCCCCAAGCTTCGGCTGGGGCGTTTCGCCTCCGGGCACACCTACTGGGATGACGACGAAACCGTTCGGATCACGGTTCAAGACTGCGAAGGCAGCCATGACCGGGTGTCCACCACCTACAAGAGACTGGCCCAGGACGCCACACCTGGTGACCGCGTGCTCGTCGACGACGGCAAGGTCGGTTTGATCGTCGAGCGCGTCGAAGACGACGACGTGGTCTGCAAGGTCGTAGAGGGCGGCCCGGTCAGCAACAACAAGGGCATCTCGCTGCCCGGAATGAACGTCACCGCCCCTGCTTTATCGGAAAAAGACATCGAGGACCTGACATTCGCGCTGAAGGTCGGCGTCGACATGGTGGCGTTGTCCTTCGTGCGCTCGCCGTCGGATGTCGAACTCGTCCACGAAGTGATGGATCGGGTCGGCCGGAGGGTCCCGGTGATCGCCAAACTGGAAAAGCCCGAAGCCATCGACAACCTCGAGGCCATCGTGCTGGCCTTCGACGCTGTCATGGTGGCACGTGGTGACCTGGGTGTTGAGCTGCCGCTGGAAGAGGTGCCGTTAGTGCAAAAGCGGGCCATCCAGATGGCTCGGGAGAATGCCAAGCCGGTAATCGTGGCGACTCAGATGCTCGACTCGATGATCGAGAGCTCCCGGCCGACCCGGGCCGAAGCCTCCGACGTTGCCAACGCCGTGCTCGACGGCGCCGACGCACTGATGCTTTCCGGGGAAACCTCGGTCGGCAAATACCCGCTCGCCGCGGTGAAGACGATGTCGCGGATCGTGTGCGCGGTCGAGGAGAATTCCACGGCCGCGCCACCGTTGACGCATGTGCCGCGCACCAAGCGAGGGGTGATTTCCTATGCAGCCCGCGACATCGGCGAGCGCCTCGATGCGAAAGCCCTGGTCGCCTTCACGCAATCCGGTGACACCGTGCGGCGACTGGCCCGCCTGCACACCCCGCTACCGTTGCTGGCCTTTACCGACTTGCCCGAGGTGCGCAGTCAACTGGCCATGACGTGGGGCACTGAGACGTTCATCGTCCCGCACATGAAGTCAACCGACGGCATGATCCGGCAGGTCGACAAGTCGCTGCTCGAACTGGGCCGTTACAAACGCGGTGATCTGGTAGTCATCGTCGCGGGCGCGCCGCCGGGCACTGTGGGCTCCACCAACCTGATCCATGTGCACCGGATCGGGGAGGAAGACGTCTAGTTGTCCGACTTCGACGAACTGCTGACGGCACTAGACCTCAAGCGCGTCGCCGACGACCGGTTCATCGGATCCCATCCCAGCAAGAACCCGATGCGGACCTTCGGTGGCCAGCTCATGGCGCAATCCTTTGTCGCGAGCAGTCGCACGTTGATTCACGGGGACTTGCCGCCCAGCGCACTGACGGTGCACTACGTCAACGGCGGCGACACCGCTCAGGACATCGAATTCCGTGTGGTGCGGCTGCGTGACGAGCGGCGATTCGCCAACCGACGCGTTGATGCGCGACAGGACGGCACCTTGTTGTCCTCGACGATGATCTCGTACATGTCCGGCGGCGCCGGGCTCGAGCATGCCGTCGCCCCGCCGGAAGTACCCGACCCGCACACGCTGCCGTCGATCGCCGAGCTGCTCCGCGGCTACGAGAAAACCGTCCCGCATTTCGTGAATGCGTTGCAGCCGATCGACTGGCGCTACACCAATGACCCGTCCTGGGTGATGCGGGATAAGGGCGATCGGCTTGCCCACAACCGGGTTTGGCTCAAGGCCCTGGGTACGATGCCCGACGATCCGCTAATGCACACCGCGACCATGCTGTATGCCTCGGATACCACCGTGCTGGACTCGATCATCACCACCCATGGATTGTCCTGGGGCTTCGACCGCATCTTTGCGGCGTCCACCAATCAATCGGTGTGGTTTCACCGACAGGTCAACTTCGACGACTGGGTGCTGTATTCGACCACGTCCCCGGTGGCCGCGGATTCACGCGGGCTGGGTACCGGGCATTTCTTCGACGGCGCTGGGCAAGTCATCGCGACGGTGGTGCAAGAGGGCGTAGTCAAATATTTTCCCGTCCCAGGCCGATAGTCATCGCAGCACCGCTCTGATCAGGCGTAATGTTGCTGGTAGGCGCAGCTCATCGGGAGGTGGCTGTGAAAGAGTCGTCGGTCCATATAATCCCAAGTCTTCGCATGCGCGAAGGCGTTGTGGTTCAAGTCGATTCGATCACCGCGCGCTGCATCGGAGCGTTGGCACTGTTCTGCGCAGCGTGCTGGCTGATTGTGCTGTTCGCCCGCAACTATCCCCATGAGGACTGGCAAGCCACCGGTGGATTGGGTTGGTCGTTAACGGTTCTGGCTGCGGTGGCGTTCATCGCTCGCGGTATCTTTCTTGGCCGACCGGTGACGGCCGTGCACGCCACGGCAGCTGCCGCGTTCGTGGTCACCGGGTTGGCTGCGCACGTGTTTTCCCTCGACGTGCTTGGTGATCTGCTGATCGTCGGTTCTGGTTTCGTTTTGATGGCTCCGACCGCGGCGCACCCGCGACCGGAAGACCTCCCGCGTGCCTGGTCATTGATCAACGCCACCGAGGAAGATCCGCTGGCGCCATTCGCCATGCAGAGAGGCAAGTGCTATCACTTCAGCGCAATCGGCGGTGCAGCGCTGGCCTACCGGACGCGGATCGGGTTCGCCGTGGTCGGCGGGGACCCCATTGGTGACGAGGCGCAATTCCCGGATCTGGTCACCGATTTCGCGGCCATGTGCCACACCCATGGCTGGCGGATAGTGGTGCTGGGCTGTAGTGAACGACGGCTGGGCTTGTGGAGCGCGCACCGAGTCGGACAAGCGTTGCGCGCTATACCGATTGGTCGCGACGTCGTCGTCGACGCGGCCAGTTTCGAGCTGGTCGGGCGCAAGTTTCGCAACCTTCGTCAGGCCGTCAAACGCACTCATAACTGCGATATCACGACCGAGATCGTGGCCGAAGACGAACTCGACGAGGCACTGCGAGCGGAGCTTAACGAGGTGTTATTGGCGTCCCCCAAGGGTGCTCACACTGATCGTGGCTACTGCATGAACCTGGACGGCGTGCTGGAGGGCCACTACCCCGGAACACAGCTGATTATCGCCAGGGACTCGGCGGGGATGGTGCAGGGCTTTCATCGGTACGCGACCGCAGGTGGTGGCAGCGACTTTTCCCTTGACGTGCCGTGGCGCCGTCGCGGGGCCCCGAACGGGATCGACGAACGGCTGTCCGTCGACATGATAGCCGCGGCCAAAGATGCTGGGGCGCAGCGGGTATCGTTGGCGTTCGCGGCATTCACCGAGCTCTTCGACGACGACCGCCGGGGCTTTCTGCGGGGAAGCTGTTACGTCCTGATTCAATTGCTCGACCCGTTGATCGCCCTCGAATCGTTGCACCGGTACGTACGCAAGTTTCACGCGATGGGCGCACGGCGTTACGCCTTGGTGTCGCTGACTCAGGTCGTCCCGCTGGTTTTCGTGTTGTTGTCACTGGAGTTCATGCCGCGCCGGCGGCACGCGTGATCGACAGCTCCGCACAGCGAGTGTCCTGGGGCAAGTGGTGAGTCGCCACCACAATTGTCTTGGTGGCAGGCATGAGCCCCGCTCGGGGCGCCAACAGATCACGCAGCACTCGGTCGGCGTCGGCCGCGTCCAGATGTTCGGTGGGCTCGTCGAGCAACACGATGCCGGCGGGGGAGAGCACCGCCCGGGCCAGTAATAACCGTCGGCGCTGGCCGGCCGAGGCCGCTTGCGCGCCAGCGGTTAACACCGTCGACAGGCCTTCAGGCAAACCCGCCACCCAGCGGCCCAGGCCCACCGCGTCCAAGGCGGTCATCAGTTCGTCGTCGTCGCAGTCGCCACGCGCGACCAGCAAGTTGTCCCGCACCGTGGTGGCAAAGATGTGTGCGTCTTCCGCGAAGAAGCTGACAGCGCGGCGCAGTTCGTCCTCTCGAAGGTGTTGCAGGTCGATTCCGTCCAGCGTCACCTGCCCGTGTACCGGCGGTAACAGCCCGGCCAGCGTCATCAGCAGCGTCGTCTTACCTGATCCGCTGGCGCCGGTGACGGCAAGCCGAGCGCCGGGAGCCAGATCAACGGTGGCGCGGCTTGTTTGGCCCGCCGAGTGACCGGAGGACACCTCCGCCGATAACCGCCCCAACGGCCGGGTCGGTGACACCTTGGTCTCGGTCCGCTCGTTGACGACGGGCGGAGCCAGGTCCAGCAGGCGGCGCGCCGCGATCCGTGATCTTGTCAGCTGGACCGCGGCCGCCGGTAGGAGGTTGGTCGCTTCAAATGCGGACAGCGGCAACAACATCAGGACGGCGAGTGTCGTCGGCGCCACGGTGGGTGCAAGGCCCATCGCGGCCACCACCGCGCCGAGCACGCTGATTCCGGTGGCCGCGGTCGGTATCGCCTCGGCGACCGCTGCCGGGCTGGCGGCGGCGTCGGCGGCCTCGCCCCAGTCCCGTTGCCGACGTTGCGATTCGGTGATGACCTGTGGCAGTGCACCTGCAACCCGAAGTTCGGGAGCGTGCTCCAGGGCGAGCATCGCTGAAGTGTCGCGTTCGGAATGATGCTGGCGGGCAACCACTTCCTGCGCGGCGGCGGCTCGGCCGGCCAGCCAGGGCGCGACCACTCCCGCGATCACCAGACACACCGCCAGCACCACGGCGGCTGGCAGAGAGATGAGCCCGACGGCCACGATGGCGACCAGCGACAGCACCGTCGCGACGCCGATCGGAACTAGGGCGCGCACCAGCACGTCGGCCAAGGTGTCGACGTCTGCGCCGACGCGGGCCACCAGTTCGCCGCTGTGCAGCCGGACTGCGCCCGCGGCAGGTCCGCCGGCCAGCCGGTGGTAGATCTGCTCGCGCGCCGTGCCGGCAGCCCGCAGCGCGGCGTCGTGGGTGGCCAAACGCTCGCAGTAGCGCAGCACGCCGCGTGAAATGGCGAATGTCCGTACCGCGACCACCGCGACGGACAAATCGAGCACGGGCGGCATCTGGGCAGCGCGGGTGATCAGCCAGGCCGACACCCCGGCCAGGGCCAGCGCGCTGCTTAGCGACAGCGCCCCCAACGCGATTGCGGCCACGATGCGGGCAAGGCGGGGCCGCAACAGCAGGAACGCCTCAGACCGGCGCATAACGCGCCTCATTTCCGGCGACGACTTCGACCACCCGATCACCGATCGCGAGGACCCGTTCGCGGTGCCCGACGACGACCACGGTCGCACCGGCGCGGGCGCGTGCGGCGATGGCCTGCAGCACCTGGTCTTCGGTGCGGGCGTCCAGGTGCGCGGTGGGCTCGTCGAGCAGCAGCACGGCTGCCGGTGATCCCAATGCCCGGGCCAGGCCGAGCCGTTGCCGCTGCCCGAGCGACAGCCCGACGCCGCCGCGCCCCAGCACCGTGTCCAACCCGTCGGGTAGCTCAGCCAGCACGGTGTCGAATCCGGCTGCCGCACAGGCACCGTCGAGGTCATCCAGTTCACCGAGCAGGACCAGGTTGTCGCGAACAGTTCCGGGAACCAGCACCGGGCGCTGCGGCAGCCAGGACAGCTGACGCCACCATGGCGCGCGCGCCAGCTCGGAGACATCGACGCCAGCCACGGTGACACGGCCGGACGACGGCACCGTGAGTCCGGCGATCACCTGCAGTGTGGTGCTCTTGCCTGCGCCGTTACGACCCGTCAGCACAGTCACCAGGCCCGGCTCGATGAGTGCGGTCAGGCCGTCCGGTGCGTGGCCATCCCGGCTCGCGACGCCGAGGTTCTCCAGGAGGATCTGTGCGCCGCGCGCAGCAATGATGCGTTGACCTGCCGGTGCCGACTGCGATTCGCCGATCAGCGCGAACGCTGCGTCGGCCGCGGCTCTGCCGTCTTGAGCTGCATGGAATTCCGCCCCGATACGGCGCAACGGCCAGTACACGTCCGGCGCCAAAAGCAGCACCGTCAAACCGACGGTCAGACTCATCTCACCGAACACCAGGCGTAGACCGATGCTGACCGCGACCAGGGCGACGCCCAGGGTGGCCAACAACTCGAGCACCAGCGCCGACAGGAACGCGATCCGCAACGTCGCCATGGTCGAACAGCGATGGGCTGCACTGAGTTCCGCGATGCGATGCTCCGGTCCGGACGCGCGGCCCAGTGCGCGCAGCGTGGGGATACCGGCGATCAGATCCAGCAACCGGGACTGCAGCGTCGTCATGGCCGTCAGGGCGGCGGCCGATCGCTGGGCGGTGGCCAACCCGATCAACACCATGAAAATCGGTATCAACGGCAGCGTGATCACCACGATCACCGTCGACTCGAGGTCATAGAACCCGATCACCGCAACGGTGGCCGGCGTCAGGATCGCCGCAAGGAGCAAGGTGGGCAAATAGCCGGTGAAGTAGGGCCGCAAACCGTCGAGTCCGCGGGTGACCACCACCGCGGCAGAGTCACGTTGCGCAGCAAGCACATTGGGCTGGCGGGCAGTCACTGCGGTCAGTACCTGACCGCTGAGATCGGCGATGAGCGCGCTGGCCCCGCGCTGGCCCAGGCGCGCCTGCAGCCACTGGGTCACCGTACGGATTGTCCAGAGCGCCAACAGAACCGACAGCGGACCCGACCATGCCGGCCAGCTGTGCACGCTCCGCGCCGACTGATCGCTCACCAGGCGCGCAACCACGCTTGCCAGGACGATCGCCGAGCCGATGGCGCACCCGGAGATGACCACTCCGCAGCCCACCACGGCGAGCAGGTAACCGCGCAGCGAAGCCGACGCTCGCCACAGCCGTGGATCCAGCGGTGCCCGAGAGCTTTTCGCGGTCAGGACGGGCGCCTCGTCAGACCGATCGAGGGCGGTATCCGGTCAGCCGAGATCCGTTGCCGGAAAACCCAATACGTCCATCCCTGGTAGATGACGGTCAGCGGAGTCATGATCGCAGTCACCCACGTCATGATCTGGAGTGTGTAGGGGGTCGACGAGGCGTTGTAGATCGTGACATTCCATGCACTGTTCAGCGTTGACGGCACCAGATTCGGGTACAGCGACCCGAACAGCAACACCACCACGCTGGCCACCACCAGCAGGGTGCACACGAATGCCCATCCGTCAGACGCGCGCCGCCACACCAGCAGCACCGCGGCCAACAGCGCGACAACAGCGACGCCCAGCGCCGCCCACGTCCAAGTTTTCCCGTACGCAAGCTGCGTCCAGACGCCAAATCCCGCAACCAGTCCCGTTGCCGGCAGCGCCAACCACAGGGCAAACCGCTGGGCGTCGTCGCGGATGCCGCCCTCGGTCTTCAAGGTCACGAACACCGCGCCGTAGAACAAGAACAGGCCAGCGGTGGCTAAACCGCCTAGCAGCGTATAGGGATTGAGCACATCGCCGATCGATAACTGAACCTGACCGTCGGCATCCACCGGTAGCCCACGCACCAAGACCGCGAATGCCGTGCCCCACAACACCGCGGGCAGCCAGGACCCAGCCGCGATCGCGAAGTCGGCCCAGCCCCGCCATCTCGGGTCGTCGACTTTGCCGCGCCATTCGATAGCCACGACGCGCACGATCATGCCGAAAAGGATTGCCAGCAGCGGCAGATAGAGCGTCGAGAAAACGGTGGCGTACCAACCGGGGAAGGCCGCGAACATGGCCGCCCCGGCGGTAATCAGCCATACCTCGTTCCCGTCCCACACCGGGCCGATAGTGTTGAGCGCCGCGCGTCGGTGTGCGTCCCGGTCGCCCTTGCCGACCCGCGCGAACGGCGCCATCAGCATGCCTACCCCGAAGTCAAAGCCCTCGAGGATGAAGAAGCCGAGGAACAGCGCCGCGATGAGGCCGAACCACACCTCTTGAAGGTTCATCGGTCAACTCCTTTCGCGTTTCGTCCCAAGGAGAGCTAGTAGGCAAACGACAGGGGCGCGACTTGGTCGTCATCGGATTCTTTATCGGGTGGCGAAGGTGCAGCAGGTTCGGCGTCGTGTTCCAGCGGACCTTCGACGATGTAGCGCTTGAGCAGCCAGAACCAGATGACCGCGAGCACTGCGTAGAGCAGCGTGAAGGTGGCGAGAGAGGTGATGACCATGCCCGGCGCATGGTGCGAGACGCCGGCTGCAACATTGAGCCGGACATTTTGATCCCCGGTGGGATTCGGGACGACAAGCCATGGCTGACGGCCCATTTCGGTGAATACCCAGCCCGCGCTGTTGGCCAGGAACGGGGTCGGGATGGTGAGCAGCGCGAACCAGGCGAACCAGCGTCGTTTCGGGATTCGTCCGCCCCGGGTGAGCCATAGCGCGAACAACGCGAACAGCACCGGAATCGCCAACAACCCGATCATCATGCGGAAAGACCAGTAAGTGACAACAAGATTGGGCCGGTAGTCGTTCGGCCCGAAGCGCTGTTGGTAGTCCTGCTGGATGTCGCGCACACCCTGCAACTTCACGCCGTCGAACTTTCCTTCGGCCAGGAAGGGCAATACGTAGGGCACTTCGATCACCCGGGTGAGGGCGTCGCAGTTGTTCTGCCTGCCGACGGTCAGAATCGAGAAGTCCGGATCAATCTGTGTGTCGCACAACGATTCCGCTGACGCCATCTTCATGGGCTGCTGCTGGAACATCAGCTTGCCTTGGTGGTCCCCGGTGAAGAACAGACCAACTGTCGCAAGCAACACCACCCAGCAGCCCAGGACCGTTGCCGGGCGATACATCGCTCGGGTGCCCGGGTCCACCGGGTTGTTTTGGGATCGGACCAGCCACCATGCGCTGACGGCGGCGACAAAAGTTCCGGCGACCAGTAGGGCGCCGGTGACCGTGTGCGCAAACGCCACCAACCCGGTGTTGTTGGTGAGCATCGCCACGATGTCGTTCAATTCGGCGCGCTTGGTCACCGGGTTGTAGTGCACGCCCACCGGGTGCTGCATGAACGAGTTCGCAGAAATGATGAAGAAGGCGGACGCGTTGACCCCGACGGCGACGATCCAGATGCAGGCCAGGTGCACCAACCGGGGCAGCCGACTCCAGCCGAAGATCCACAATCCGATGAAAGTGGATTCGAAGAAGAACGCGAGCAGGCCCTCCATCGCCAGCGGGGCGCCGAAAACGTCGCCGACGAAACGCGAGTACTCACTCCAGTTCATCCCGAACTGGAATTCCTGCACGATCCCAGTGGCCACGCCGATGGCGAAGTTGATCAGAAACAACTTGCCGAAGAACTTAGTCAGCCGGTACCAGGCAACGTTATTTGTGGCCACCCACGCCGTCTGCATGATCGCGATCAGCGGAGCCAGTCCGATGGTGAGCGGCACGAAGATGAAGTGGTAGACGGTGGTGATACCGAACTGCCACCGCGATATGTCGACGACATTCATCTGTCATCTCCCGGGGCTGCGGGTTGATCAAACAGCTACGACAAAGTGTAGTAGTAGGGATCGACCAGCGCTAGCGTCAATTCTTCTCACTCGATGCCTACCGGAGCTCTTGCGAGGCCTTGCGAATGCCGAACGCGGACACGACCTCGAACACTCCGATCACCACCAGCCAGATTCCGACCACCAGGGCCAGCGTGATGATCGACTGGAATGGCGAAGCCATCACGACGATGCCGGCGAGCAGGCTGATCGCGCCGATGAAAATCGACCAGCCCCGGCCGGGCAGGTGCGGATCGCTGATCGCCGAAACGGTCGTCGCGACGCCGCGGAAGATGAATCCGACGCCGATCCAGATGGCCAGCAACAGCACAGCGTTGCCGAAATGACGAAACGCGAGCACGGCCAAAATCAGTGAGGCCGCACCGCTGATGAACAACAGGACGCGACTGCCGGCCGAGACGTGCAGCGAGAATGCGAACACGACCTGCGCCACGCCGGTGATCAACAGGTAGGCGCCGAACGCGATCGCCGCCGCGAGAACGGAGATCTGCGGCCACGCCAGCACGACAACACCTAGGGCCACCGACAGAATCCCGGACAACAGCGCCGATTTCCATAAATGCGGCAACAAACTCGGTGCAGGCAATGTTGCAGGGCTTTTTGCAGGGCTTGGTTCCATGGCACCCAGTGTGGCGCATGTGGCGGTTCCGGGATAGAGGCTTTTCGCCTCAGACGTGTGCGGCGCGCGAGCGCTCGGCGCGCAGCTCATCGGGCTCGTCGACGACCCTGCGGCCGACGAGGTACCAGGTGCGCATCAGGCCCTTGCCCTTGACGTCGATGAGGCCGCGTTCGCGCAGCACAAATTCGTCTTTCAACCGCTCGTAGACATCGTCGGGCACCTGGATCTGACCAACAGAATCGGTGGACTCCATCCGGGACGCGACATTGACCGCGTCGCCCCACACGTCGTAGAAGAACCGGCGGGAACCCACGACGCCGGCCACCACGGGCCCAGTGGCCAAGCCGACCCGCAGCGGGACCGGTCGGCCGTGCGGATCCTTGAGGGCGGCGGCAGCGTCGGCCATGTCCAGGGCGAAGTCGGCCAGCGCGTGGACATGGTCTGGTCGCGGCCGCGGGACCCCGCTGACCACCATGTAGGAGTCGCCGCTGACCTTGATCTTCTCCAGCTCGTGCTTGTCGACCAACCTGTCGAAGGCGCTATACAGCCGGTCCAGGAATCGGACCAGGTCGGCCGGCGGAGTGCTGCTGGCGCGTTCGGTGAAGCCGACGATGTCCGCAAACAGAACCGAGGCCTCGTCGTACTTGTCGGCGATGACTTGCCGCTCGGGCTGCTTGAGCCGTTCGGCGATACTGGCAGGCAGCATGTTGGCCAGCAGCGCCTCGGAGCGTTCGTACTGTTCCTCCA
>JAVROG010000556.1:0-3553 GCA_032162865.1 Mycobacterium sp.
CGCTGTAGTCGATGAGGCTTTGCGCCGCTGCGGCAGGAACCGAGAACATCGCGGAGTGCTGATCAGCCTTGCGGATGCGCACCGGCATGGTGAGGACGGTGCCGGCGATGGTGTGTTGCGATACAGACATGGGCTTACTGTAATGGGCTCGAAGTAGAAACCTGGAGGCTGTAGATGACGGAACTTGTTGGGGAGACCATCCCTCCCGCGATCCTGGACATCGACCTGACGGACGGCAATTTCTACGCCGACGGCAAGAGCGCCCGGGAGGCGTACCGCTGGATGCGTGCCAATCAGCCGGTGTTCCGGGATCGCAATGGATTGGCCGCCGCGACAACGTATCAATCAATTCTCGACGCGGAGCGCAACCCGGAGCTGTTCTCCAGCACCGGCGGTATCCGTCCCGATCAACCGGGCATGCCGTACATGATCGACATGGACGACCCCGCACACCTGTTGCGCCGCAAGCTCGTCAACTCCGGCTTCACCCGCAAGCGGGTGAAGGACAAGGAAGCGTCCCTGGGAGAGTTGTGCGACACCCTGATCGATGCGGTGTGCGAACGCGGCGAGTGCGACTTCGTCCGCGACATCGCCGCCCCGCTGCCGATGGCGGTGATCGGCGACATGCTCGGTGTGCTGCCCCAAGAGCGCGGGATGCTGCTGAAGTGGTCGGACGACCTGGTCGGTGGGCTGAGCTCGCATATCGACCCGACGTCGGTGGAATTCCAGACGGTGATGAATGCGTTCGCCGCGTACACGGAGTTCACCATGGACCTGATCGGCAAACGCCGCGCCGAGCCCACCGACGACCTCTATTCCATCCTGATCAATGCCGAGGTCGAAGGTCAGCGGATGTCCGACGACGAGATCGTCATGGAGACACTGCTCATCCTGATCGGTGGCGACGAGACCACCCGGCACACACTGAGCGGCGGTACAGAGCAGTTGGCGCGCAACCGCGACCAGTGGGACGCGGTGGTGGCAGATTTGGCGTTATTACCGGGCGCGATCGAGGAGATGCTGCGCTGGACGTCGCCGGTGAAGAACATGTGCAGAACTTTGACTAGCGACACAGAGTTCCACGGCACGTCGCTGCACGAGGGCGAGAAGATCATGTTGCAGTTCGAGTCGGCGAACTTCGACGAGTTGGTGTTCGATCAGCCAGAGAAGTTCGACGTGCGGCGAAACCCGAACAGCCACCTGGCCTTTGGCTTCGGCACTCATTTCTGCATGGGTAATCAGTTGGCCCGGCTGGAGTTGTCGTTGATGACGTCGCGGGTGCTGAAGCGGTTGCCTGACCTGCGACTGGCCGACGAGTCGGCGTTGCCGCTGCGGCCGGCCAACTTCGTCAGTGGCCTGGAGTCGATGCCGGTGGTGTTCACGCCGAGCGCGCGGGTTCACGCCTAACGGTTTCCCTGTTCCGCCGAACGTGTTCTGTCGGCGTTATTTTGGCGATTTCGTCGCCGCTAGAGCACGTTCGGCGTGACCAGGCCGCCGCCAGCCGGCCCAGGATGCCGCCGCGTGTGTCCTCCGCGGTGACTCTTATGACGATCCAGTCGAGATCGGTGGTCAACGTTTCGTGGCGCGCAATGTCGTTGTTGAATACCCTGCGATCGGTCCGATGGTGATCGCCCTCGTACTCGAGCGCGAGTTTGAGCTCCTCCCAACCGATATCGACTACCGCAACCGGCTCGCCGTAGGCGCCGTAGACATGGATCTGGGTCTGCGGAGGCGGATAGCCGGCCTCGATGACCAGCAGTCGCAGCCAGGTCTCTTGTGGTGATTGAGCGCCCGGGTCGACCAGCGTTAGCGCACGACGGGCGCGCCTGATGTTGCGATGGCCCTTATAGCGTTCGGCGATCAATGCGGCGTCTGCGGTGTTCAGTCTGGTGGCCCGGGCTAACGCATCGATGGCAGCGACGGCCTTTCCGAGGGGATATCGGCATGCGAGATCGAAGGCCGTACGGGACGGTGTGGTGACGGACATGCCTGCGATCACCTGGGTTTCGTCCTCAGCCACGCGATCCAGCCAGGTGCGGATACCGATCGGCGGACGGCGGTGTGCGTACAGCAGCTGTGCTGGCGCCCGATTGTCGACCCATTTCGCGCCGTGGAGGGCGGCGGCAGATTGCCCCGCGACGATCCCGCGCCGTCTCGACCACAGCCAGGCAGCGTATGCGCGCTGCACCGAGGTCAGATCGGTGCCGGGCGGCCGGTAGACGTCAGGATGGAGCGCGACGAATCGGCTTCGCAGCCGGTGACGGGTCAGTGCACCCGATGCGAGCGCTTCGCTGCCGAGGAACGGTTCTCCCACGCGGCCAAGTGTGTCTCGAAGGTCCGACAACCATGCCTAGGCTGTACCCAAGGCGCGTAACCGTGCCGAATGTGTTCTGAGGGCGAATTTTTGGCGATTTTCTCGCCCTCACAACACGCTCGGCGCGAAAGGGGGCGAAAGTCGCGGCTAGTGGTTCTTGAACTGAGGCTTGCGCTTTTCGGCGAAGGCGCGCGGGCCTTCCTTGGCGTCATCGGACAAAAAGACCTGGATGCCGATCTTGGTGTCGATTTTGAACGCCTCGTTCTCGTGCATGCCCTCGGTCTCGCGGATTGTCCGCAGGATCGCCTGGACGGCCAGCGGTCCGTTGTTCTCGATGATCTCGGCAAGCTCGAGCGCTTTGGTCAGCGCCTGCCCGTCGGGGACGACGTGGCCGATCAGGCCCATCTCCTTGGCCTCGGCGGCGGTGATGTGCCGGCCGGTCAGCAGCACGTCGCAGGCCACGGTGTAGGGGATCTGTCGCACGAGTCGCACGGCCGAGCCGCCCATCGGGTACAGGCTCCATTTGGCCTCGGAGACGCCGAACTTGGCGCTCTCGCCCGCGATGCGGATGTCGGTGCCCTGCAAAATCTCGGTACCCCCGGCGATCGCCGGTCCTTCGACGGCCGCGATCAGCGGCTTGGTCAGCCGCCGCCCCTTGAGTAATGCGTCGATGCGCGACGGGTCGTAGCTGCCGTCCTTGAATGAGTCGCCCGGCGGCTTTTTGGTTGCCGTCTTGAGGTCCATGCCAGCGCAGAAGTAGCCACCGGCGCCGGTGAGGATGCAGCACCGGATGTCGGGATCGTTGTCGACGCGGTCCCATGCCTCGACCATGATCTGCATCATTTCGGTGCTCAGGGCGTTGCGGGCGTGCGGCCGGTTCATCGTCACGATCAGGGTGTGACCGCGCTGCTCCACCAGCGCGTCCTCTTCCAAGGGTCCGGATTCGTTTGCTGGCGCCTCTGCCACTACTACCGCCTCTTCCTCGACTTTGGGGGTGAGCTTGTCAAGAAATGTAACACGTTCTAATTTGGTGGCCGTGGCCTTGAATATTGCTGACCTCGCCGAGCACGCCATCGACGCAGTGCCGGATCGTGTTGCCCTCATCTCCGGTGACGAGCAGTTGACCTACGCCCAACTGGAGGAGAAAGCCAACCGCCTCGCGCACTACCTGATCGCCCAAGGTGTGCGCAAGGACGACAAGGTCGGCCTTTACTGCCGCAACCGCATCGAGATCGTGAT
>JAVROG010000557.1:0-8411 GCA_032162865.1 Mycobacterium sp.
AATCCGATCCTCGGGCATCCCTTGCTCGCGAAGGAAGCGCACCGCGGCATCGGCTCCCTCGACTTCGAACCGCTGATCGCCGCCACCGTAATCGGTGACGCCGAGGTCATGCAGGATGCAACTAAGAAAGACGATTTCGTCGTCGTAGTCGACGCCGCTGCGCACTCCTTGGGCGGCGGCAAGTTCACGCGCGAAGAGGTAACTACGGATGCAGTGGTTGGCGAGGAAAGCCGGAGAGACGTCGAAGGCCAACCGCCAGGCTGCTGAACAGATGTTGGAATCCGGCAGGTCCCACTGGGCCGGATTGCGGGCGTCGTTGGTCTGATCGACCGATTCCTGGTTGGTCATCCCATCACAGTGCCGATCCTGATTCCGGCACAACAGTGGCTAGATAGCCAACCATCGGCGGGATCTGGCCACGCGCACGCGCTGAAGGATCAGAATTTTGCGACAGCGCCGGCGTCGACTGGCAGCGCCGCTCCGGTGATGTACAGCGCCTCGTCGGAGGCGAGGAAAAGAACGGCGTTGCTGATCGCGCGCGCCTCGATCAGAGGTTTGGGCAACAGGTGGAACTGCCCGATGATCTCGGCGGCATCGTGCACGGTTGGGTTTGGCAGATCTGGCCGTAGTGTTCGGCAGAACTGCTCGTTGTCGAGCATCGGCGTCAAGACGTTGCCCGGATGGATCGAATTCACCCTGATCCATTGGGGTGCAAGTTCATTCGCCAGCGAATTCATCAGGCCGACGACGGCGTGCTTCGCCGACGCGTAGTGGGCCATGTAGCCCCCGCCCCGAATACCTAACATCGAACTGACCAAGATGATCGATCCGCCGCCGTTGGTCATATGCGGCAGAGCCGCTTTGACGGTGTGCCACACACCGGTCAGGTTGATATCCAGCATCGTCTGCCACGCGGATTGTTCAATCAGCGCGGCCGGGGCGGGTGAACCACTGATGCCGGCGTTGGCCACCACGATGTCGAGCGCGCCCAGGGCAGCCACTCCTTGGTCGAGCGCAGCGCGAAGACTCGCGAGGTCCCGCACATCGGCCTTGGCGGTGACGATGCGCCGGCCCGACTTCTCCACTAGGTCCGCGGTGTCGGCGAGGTCGGCATCGGTAGCGCCCGGATAGGCGACGCCGTCGATGTCCTCGCAGATATCGACCGCGATGATGTCGGCGCCTTCTTCGGCGAGCCGGATGGCGTGTTCACGGCCCTGGCCACGCGCGGCGCCGGTGATGAAGGCGACCTTGCCGGCGACTCTGCCGACCTTGTTGTCTGTCATCGTGGCCTTTCGCGTGAAGGAACTGCGTGACGCCGGAGGTTATCGGCAGGTACGACGGTACCGCCCTTGGTTTACCGGTCGAACGCGATGGGCAGCTCGTCGACCGCGGCCGGTGCGACAACCGCGCCGAATGTGTTCTGATGGCGAACTTTTGGCGATTTTCTCGTCCTCACAGCACGCTCGGCGCGAAGCGCCCTCGTGGTCAATTGCCTGCCTCGATGGCCGCGACTCTCGCAGTGGCGTCGGGTCCGCAGAAGAGCTGGAGGTCCACGCCGCCGGCGGCCAGCAGATTGTCGACACGATGCTTGAGGTCACCCGAGGAGACGTGCCTGTAGAGATTCATACCGGGACAAGAGGTCTGGGCGAAATCCCGATGACCCGCCAGTGTGTCGGTCGCGACGCCGAAGTGCCGTGCCGCCCAAGCGAAGGCGCTTGCGGCTGCGTCTAGTTGGGCTTCCGAGACCGCCTCCTTGTCGAAGTCGCCTTCGCAAAAAACCAGGAAGTGCCCGGTTGTGTCGTACTCCGTCGCGGTGTCACCCGCGAGTTCTGGCCTGCGCAATTCGTAAATGTTGCCGTTGCGGTCGATGCCGACGTGGTACGCGATGTCGATCCATCCGAGCTGGTCTTGGTGGTACCGCTGGTCCTGGCGGAACCGGCCCGGGGCGTTGCGGTTGTCGCCCAAAACCACGCCCGCGTGGTGAAGCGTCATCCGTGTGACGGAATGCTGCCTCCCGCCGGCATGCGCAGGACGGGCGCCCCAGGCATCTCGGCACAGCATTGCGGCCGAAGCGGCGCCGGCCGGGGTGATCTGCGCGGACGGTGGAACTGTCGTCAGGCTGGGATCGGTTGGCCCGGCTGCGGCCGGACTCGGAGTTGGACTTTGACTTGGTGGGCGCCCTGGATCAGGGGCCGTCGCAGTCTGGTGTGCGCAGGCGCAGCCGGTTGCGGCCAGGCCAACGCTGCTGGCCAGCCAGAGCAGTTGACGGCGGCTGACCAATGATGGATGTTCAACGTGTGGGTCGGGCGCGGGTGCGTCCATGGCCCTCACCATACGGATGTCTAGGCCCCTAGCGGCCCCTAACGCGACGATATGACGCAAGCTCTCAGTGGGAGATAATGCCCTATGCCCGCGTTGAGCCGTCGTTGAGAAAGCCCCCGTGAGCGACGATCGACTGCTGACTCCCGGCCAGACATGCTGGCGCGTGGCACGGGCCGATCAGTTCGCGTGCATCATTGATGCGGCCGATTACTTCTACCAGGTGAAGTCGGCGATGCTGCGCGCACAGCACCGAATCATGTTGATTGCCTGGGATTTAGACGCCAGGATGTCTTTCGAGCGAGGCGCCAAGACGCTCCCCGGCCCGAACCAGCTAGGCGCCTTCCTTTATTGGATGCTGTGGAAACGACCGACTCTCGAGGTCTACCTGTTGAAGTCCAATCTGCGCCTGCTGCCAGCCTTCGATGGCATCTGGTACGGGCTTACCCCCGTGACACTGGTGAATCGGCTCAGCAGCAAGCGAATACATTTCGCTGTCGACGGCGCTCATCCGGTGGGCGCCGTCCATCACCAGAAGATCGCGGTCGTCGACGATGCAGTGGCGTTTTGCGGGGGCCTTGATCTCACCATCGAGCGATGGGACACCCGCGCGCATCTGGACAAGAATCGCGGCCGTCGGACCTTCGGCCGCAGTTACGGGCCGCGTCATGAGGTGGCGCTAGCTGTTGACGGTGCGGCCGCGCGTGCACTCGGCGAGCAAGCCCGCCAAAGGTGGCAGACCGCGACCGGTCAACCTTTGGACCCGGTCGACGCTAAGCACGTCACCTGGCCAAACAAGCTGGAACCGGCTCTGCGCAATGTCGACATCGGAATTGCGCGCACCTTGCCGGAACTCGACCATCGCCCTGAGATCCGTGAAGTCGAGGCGCTGAACTTCGCGGCCATCGCGGCCGCCCGCCACGTGATCTACCTGGAGAACCAATACCTGGCCGCCCGCAACCTCGTGGAAGCGTTGGCCGCTCGGCTGAAAGAAGACGACGGTCCGGAGATCGTCATCGTGCTGCCCCGCAGTTCGGAGAGCCCGCTCGAACAGCGGGCGATGGACAGCGCACGTCACCTGCTCATACCGGTGCTGTGGGCGGCAGACGACCATCATCGGCTGGGCATCTACTGGCCGGTCACCGACGGCGGCACGCCGATCTACGTCCATTCCAAGGTATTGGTGGTCGACGATCGGCTCTTGCGCATCGGATCATCGAATCTGAACAACCGGTCGATGGGGTTCGACAGCGAGTGCGACATAGCTATCGAGGCCATCGAGGCGCACCAGGACGCCTCCGGGCAGGACGAGATCCGTCGTGAGATCACCTCGCTACGGAATGAACTGGTCTCTGAGCACCTGGGCGTGGCCGTCGGCGAGTTCGAGAGCGCGGTGGGCCGATTCCAGTCGTTTCTGCAGGCCATCGAGGCGCTCCGAGGGCAGGGTAGGACATTGCGGCCGTTCACTGAGGAGACAATCGCCGACGAGGCGAGTCCGCTCGCGGAGAACGACCTGATGGATCCCGATCATGTCCCACGTTCACTGACCCGCAGTCTGCAGCGTCTCATCGCAGGGCTCAGGCGCTGACGAGAGCGCCTTGGTTCGGCAACAACCCCCGCCGCAAGTTTTCGCAAATGGGCATTGGGCGCGTGGGTCCACCGACTGCTCGGGTCCGTATCAGCTCAACGAGCGAATCTTTCGCACGCGTTCCCTGGCGTGGAACTCCTGGTTCTCACCCCACCCCCGGATACCGTTCCAGCGCCAATCGGTGAGTGTCCAGTAGGTAAGTCGACCCGGCCAGCCCAGCCAACGCAGGACGTTGCGCACCTCGCCTTCGGCGTGCAGCGTTCGGCCATGTTCGTCGACGGCCTCGACGACCACCCGAGCCGGCGCGCCCTCGCGGCGCGCGTCCACTCGGCGCTCACCGTTGACCAGTTCCCCCGGTCGTCCGTCGGCGAACAGATATCCGCCTATCACCTTGTCAACTCCCTTTTCAAATCCCTTTTCGAAGCCGTGCGTGCGGCTTTCCATCGTGATGGCGTGCCAGTGGTCATCCGGCGACGCGATCGCCCAGAGGTAGTCGCCGGACCTCGGGGCGCCGGACCGATGTGGTCCCCAGGTCCGGTCCCGCATCGAGTAGCAGTCGATATCGAAGTGTTCGCCGTCCAGGCTCAGCGTGCCGGTCATTCTTCCCGGCTGGTCGAAGTGACCCGCCGAATCGTCGGCCGGCCCGAGTTGTTGCGGCGGTATCAGCGCCGTCCATTCCAGATCGAAATTGAGGCCGAGTTGCGAATACGCGAGCCGATATCGCCTGCTGTGCTCAATTACATTATGGCGCAGATCATTCGGCAACATGAAGTCGTCAAAGTCGAGTGGACCCATTGGCGGTTGGCGCCAGCGCCAGTCGTAAAAGAGGCAGTCATAGGGCTGTTCGCCCGTGGGGTCCCACAGTGCCGGACCGCCACCGGAGATGCCGAATCGCACATCATGGAAGAAATAGATGAATCCGTTGATGTCGCGTTCGGGTACCGAGACGGCGAAGCAACTGCTCTCGGCCCAGTCAGGGTGGTCGGTGGCCGGATGGAAGGCGCCGTCGTGCACGTTGGCATCGCGGATCACCACCACCCGAGTCAACACCTGCGGTCCATCGAATCACTACCCGCCCCGTCGACTCGGATCCAGGCCAGAGGTGTTGACTCAGAGCACGCCTTTGTGGGTACAGAATCCGCAAGCCAACCGAGCGCAGTTGCGCGTCGCCTAGGAGTGTGGACATGCATCGCCCCGACACGATGATCGAAATTCATCGCGAACGCGTCCAGGACCAAACGGTCGAGATGTTCAGCGGCGACAAGTACACGGAGTCCGTTGACGGCACCGGCTATTCCGCGACGGCCACTCTCGACCTCACCCTGGATCGCGTCTGGTTCATCCTCGACGCGCAACAGCGCCTGTGGCAGGAGGAGGCAGACGGTGAAACTCAGGATCCGTTACGGCATTTCGCGATCGATCTGAGGATCTTCGATTCGAAAATCGTGATCGACTCGGTGACGTGTATCCCGCTGGTGGAGTTGCCGCCGACGACCGTCACGATCGAGGACGGTCCGCGCGCCGGCGAATCGCGCGAAATCCCGTACAACGAGATTCCGATCTTCGGACGTTTGACCGTTCACGATCAGCTCGAACCGCATGAAACGGAGCCGGGTAAGCAGACGATCGCACTGAACTTCACCACGCAGGACGCGCCCACCCTGGTGGCCAATCCCCTTTCCAACGCGCTTTCCGACGAATACGCGCCGCGGCTCTTCGGTCCGCACATCGAGCGTCGTGACGACGGCATCACCGTCTTCACCGGACAAGACCCGCGAATCAGCTGGGAACTCGACTACGCCGAGGCGTATTGGATAACCCACAGCATTGCGGGGGGATTGCTGGTGAATATGGAGAGGCTTCAGCACCCCAGCATCTCCGAGGATGAGGCGAGAACCAGGGCGCTCGACTCGCTGGCCGCCCAGATCGCGGACGCGGTCCGCCCGAAGCTTGCCGAGATGGGCGACAACGGCATCGAGAGTCTGCTGCCGACGCCGGTTGAGATCGACCCCGAAGCGCAGGACGACAGCACGTTCAAGGCCCTCGACGCCGTCGTGCAGCGCTTCGATGTCGGCGAAGTCACCCAGGAATCACTGGTGGTGCAGATAAAAACACTGCGCGAGTTGCCGCCCGGTGAAGGGCTGCCCGCATCGATCCTCGCCGAAAACCCGCATGAGAAGACCGGATTGGCCGTCACCGGATGGAGCATCCTGCGGCAGGTTCGGGACACCGTGATGAATAGTTTCGATCTCGACGAAAGCGACTTCGACGCCGACGCGCCCTGCCTGCTGAAAGGCCCCAAGACCATCAACATTGGCGGCGCAGAACGCAGCCTTGACGCTATAGACGCAGATATTCTGCCGCGAACCCAGGATGGCCGGTTGGTCGTCGACGGCGCGGTGAGCGCGGACACAAAGCTCTACGATTTCAAGGCCAACTTCAAGGTGACCTACGAGATGGGCCTAGGCGAGATCCCGCGCGACCCGAAAGTGGAGGAGAGCCGGCGGGTCAATCTGAAAACGATCGGGAGTCTCGAGCAGGCGCTGAGCGATGCCGGCGACAAGAAGCGGGCAGGTGAGCTCAGCGGCGAGGATTACGAAGCGGAAGTCAAGCGAGTCAGCGAATTGTTCGAGGAGCTCCCGAGGACCGTAGGTGTGCGACCGGTGCAGAATCCCCAGGAGCCGGACGTGAGTTCGGACTTCAGCTTGTCGGCGGGCGGCAAGGTCGCTGCGGCCGCGGGCGCCGCGGCCATCGCCGGTTTGATTGCGCTGCCGGTGACCTGGGCGGCGGGGGCTGCGGGAGTGGGAGCTGCCGGCGCTGGGGGACTGCTGACGCTGGCGATCGCGCAATACATCACCACGGTGCTGACCGTCGACTGGTTTGGCACCGGGATCGGGTCACGTGAGGTCAAGAAGTCGCTGGGCGATGATCCCGAGGGCACATCGCTGCCTCCGATCGGGATCCCAGTCGACACCAATCTCAACCGCCAGCGCCTCGCGGTGTACTTCCGTCCGCTGCCGCCGAAATTGTCGGTCAGTTGCGTCGCCTCCGACCCGGCGGCGGCTGACGATCAAGGCGGTGACGATCAAGGGGATGAGCGCAGCGACATTCAACTCGTGGGTGGTCGATGGCCCACCGATGGTCATCCGTGGAAGCTGTCCAACGATGACGCCCTGTTGTTCGTAGGTTCTGGTGAACTGCAGCTGTGCCTGAACCCGAATGGCGCCGGCGGCAATGAACTACCCATCAGTGTTGGCACCGCGGCCGACGGGCGGCCTTACCTGCAAGTTGAGGGCGGGCGCCTTGACGAACTGCACCGTCTTCCGCCGTGTTCGCCTGCAGAAGACAACGAGAAGTAAGCAGTGGTAACGCTTCCCGGCACGCCTAGCGACGAGGTCGTCGATATCCTTGCCGCGGGCGGCGGAGAGATCAGCACCTTGTTCGTGTCTATGGCGACCCGCCATCCCGATGGGGCCGACGCTGACTACGTACGATGGCATACCCTCGACCACCGACCCGAACAACACCGCATGCCGCGCCTGCGCGCCTCGTTGCGACTGGTATCCACCCAAGGCTGCCGGTCCAAACGAGCGGCGAGCGCCGGGCGCTTCGACGCGGTCGACCACGTGATGACGTACTTCTTCGCCGATCCCGACGGACTTCCAGCCTTCACCGATCTCGGTGCGGCGCTGCATAACGCCGGCCGGATGCTCCCATTACTGCCCCCGGTGGAGCGCGGCGTCTACGAGGTCCAGCGCAAGGTGGCTGCCCCGAGAGTCAAGATTGGCTCGGATGTGCTGCCCTGGTTGCCGGTGCGGGGCGTGTACCTGCTGATCGAGCGGGGAGCATCTACGTCCTCCGAGCCGTCCACCGACCTCCTCGAGGTGGCGGGGATAGCCGGCGTCTGGTCCGCATCCGCGCTGAAAGTAGAAGCGAAGCTGGCTAATACGCAGCCCGGCCAGTGGCTCACCTACTGCTTCTTGGATGACGACCCGGTTGCCACCGCAGAACGACTGCAACCCGTGCTCCGAGCCAGTTGGAGCGAATCGGGGACCGAACCACTACTGGCCGCTGCGTTTCACGTTGTCGTCCCCTACGAGTGGGACCGCTATGTGCCGTGACAGGGGGATTCCGTGCGCGTTGGTCTGATGGTTGGCTCCGACAAAGAGCGCTCACGAGCGGACCGCATGGCGGGACTCATCGAAGACGGCATCCGCGCGGAAAGTGCTGGCTTTCATTCGCTTTGGATGCCACAGGTCCCGGGCTACCTCGATGCGATGACCGCTATCGTGCTGCTGGGCCAGGCCACCAGCCGCATCGAATTGGCAACTGCGGTCGTCCCGATCCAGACCCGCCACCCGATGATCATGGCCCAACAGGCGCTGACCACTCAGGTGGCGTGCGGCGGACGGTTCACGCTCGGCATCGGGCCATCACACCATTGGATCGTCAAAGGCCAACTCGGGCTTCCTTATGACAGGCCGGCGCACCTGGTGAAGGACTA
>JAVROG010000558.1:0-6377 GCA_032162865.1 Mycobacterium sp.
CAGGTCGACGACCAATCCTGGGCGTTGGCGCATGGCCTGCAATCTCTGGGCGTCGCCGCGGGCTCCGTCGTCGGGCTACTGTGCCGCGATCATCGTGGCCTGGTCATCGCAATGGCCGCGTGCGGCAAGCTCGGCGCCCGCCTGGTGCTGATGAACACCGGCTTCGCCAAGCCGCAGTTCGCGGAAGTCTGTAAGCGCGAGAACGTCAGCGTGGTGATGCACGACAGCGAATTCCTCGGTCTGCTCGACGCGCTGCCCGACGATCTGCCGCGTGTGCTGATCTGGGTGGACGAGGGCGCCGACCTGCCCACGGGCGCGCAGACCCTCGACGACATCGTCGCGACGAATTCCACCGAGCCCCTGCCGCCGCCGAGCAAATCGGGAGGGTCCGTCATCCTCACCAGCGGCACGACCGGCCTACCCAAGGGCGCGCCGCGCGACACCGTTTCTCCGTTGGCGACCGCCCAGATCGTCGACCGAATCCCGTTCCCCCGCAAGGGAACCATGGTCATCGTCTCGCCAATCTTCCACAGCACCGGGTGGGCCACCTACACGGTAGGCGCCGCATTGGGCAACAAGGTGGTGACCGCGAGGCGGTTCAAGCCGGAGGCCACCTTGAAGCTCATCGCCGACCACAAGGCCGACATGCTGGTCGCGGTCCCGACGATGCTGCACAGGATGGTGGAGCTCGCTCCCGACATCATCGCCAAGTACGACACCTCTTCGTTGAAGGTGATCCTGATCGCCGGATCGGCGCTGAGCCCCGAGCTGTCCACTCGGGTGCAGGACACCTTCGGAGATGTTCTCTACAACATGTATGGCTCCACTGAGTGCGCCATCGCGAGCGTCGCCACCCCCGCCGAACTTCGCGCCGCGCCGGGCACTGCGGGCCGCGCTCCGTTGACCTGCGAGGTGGTGCTGTACGACGAGCACGACCAACGCGTCGAGGGCGCGAACCGTCGCGGTCGGATCTTTGTGCGCAATGGCGCACCGTTTTCCGGATACACCGATGGCCGGAGCAAACAGATCATCGACGGCTATATGTCCAGCGGCGACATGGGCCACATCGACGAGAACGGACTGCTGTTCGTCGACGGCCGCGACGACGACATGATCGTCTCCGGCGGTGAGAACGTGTTCCCGCAGGAGGTGGAGAATTTGCTCGAGGAGCGGGCTGATGTCGCCGAGGTGGCGGTGGTGGGTGTCGACGACGTCGAGTTCGGGAAGCGGTTGCGCGCCTTCATCGTGTCCGAGCCGGGTGCCGCGCAGGACGCGTCGGAGATCCAGCAGTACGTCAAAAACAACCTGGCTCGCCATAAGGTGCCTCGCGACGTGGTGTTCATCGAGGAGCTACCCCGCAACGCCACCGGAAAGCTGTTGCGCCGGGTCCTGGTCGAGATGGACGTTTAGCAACCGCCTCGCGGCCGTGAGTTCAGTACGCGCGGGCATCCCAGCCGGGACGACCTGTGGTGAACCACGTGGTCCTGAAGTGCGGGTCGAACCCGGCGCGTCGGCATGTGTCGAGAAAGAAGTCGTCCAGTCGGTCGACCCCAATCATCGCGCCCTCGGCGGTCGTCCAGCGGCTGTGGAACAGCACGATTCGTCCCTCGTCGAACCGCGGGAGCAGCATGCTGCTCAACAAGGTGCCCATGCCCGGTGGCGAATCGCGATCGAACACCATCATGCTGGGAAAGTTTCTGCCATAACGGGTTTGGCTGACATGCATGCGGACATAGCGATACTGACGGAAGTCCAATGGAATCTCACGACCACCACGGCTCAGGGTGATGAAGAGGTTCCGGTCGACATTGCACTGCTGGGCCGCGCGCGCCGGGCGCCATAACGAGTAGACGATCAATGACAGCCCGACTGCCCCCGACCACATGGCGGAAACAACCGCCTGTGAAGTGTCTCCGCTATCGAAGGCAGCTGGCATGGTGACCATGGAAAACGGAATGCTGATTGCTCCGGAACCAAGGACCACACCGACAACCACCCCGACCCAGCTGGCAGCCGATTTGAAGTGCCAGACTCCCACGAGATCTCCGTAGGGCTGCGCGCCCGGCAGCTGCTGCGCCTGGTAACTCGCCGCAGTCGCGGCAAGCATGCGCTTACGCTTGTTGCGACCGACCAGCAGGCTCAATGCGGGGATGATGGTCAACCAGGCAACGAGGAACCCAATACTGAACACCTGCGGCGACAGTCCAAATGGCCCGGGCGTCATCGATGTCGACCCTCCAGTGCTTGGTGCCGTTGATCATGCTATCGCGGCCGGGGACTCCCCGAGTCAACAAATATTCGGGTAGCCGCGGACCACTTGCGTTCGGGGTTTTCGAGCTCGCAACCTGGTCAGTTTCGGGTCGCCACCGACTAGGCTGACCTGGTGTTCAGACAGTTCGATCCCGCCCCCGTCGGGGCCGATGACCTCCGCGCCGCGCTCGCGCCGTTCGGGCAGTCCCGGATGTTGCCGCGCGAAGCGTACGTCGACCCTGCGGTCTTTGCGTGGGAGAAGCGCACCATCTTCTCCGGCTGGCAGTGCGTGGGCCACGCCGTCGATCTCGAAGGGGTTGGCGCGCAACGGGCAGTGGGCTCCGGGGAGAACGGAATGCTGCTGGTGCGAAGTGACGACGCCCGGGTGCGGGCGTTCGCCAACGTCTGCCGGCACCGCGGACACGAGTTGCTGGCGTGCGGCGCCACCGCGAAGCGGCGCGCCATCGTGTGCCCGTACCACGCTTGGTCGTACAAGCTCGACGGCGAACTTCGCAAGGCGCCGCGATTCGATGCCGGTGACGATTTCGACCCAGGTCAGTTCGGATTAACGGAGTTGCGGCTCGTCAACTGGCACGGGTATCTGTTCGTCGATCCCAGCGGTGAGGACGCGGACTTCGACGCTCACGTCGCCGGACTGGAGGAGATCGTGGGCCCTTACCGACCCGAAGATCTCACCATCGTGGACCGGCACTCGTATGAGTTGAACACCAATTGGAAAATAATCGCCGAGAACTACCAGGAGTGCTACCACTGCAACGCGATCCATCCCGAATTGTCCCGGATCAGCCCACCAACCAGCGGCGAGAGCATCGAACTGGCGGGGACGTGGATGGGCGGCTGGATGTCGATCATTGACGGGGCCGAGACGATGTCGCTGACCGGACAAAGTGGTGGCATCGCGATCGAGGGATTGTCCGAGCATGAGCTGCGCACGGTGATGTACCTGGTGGGTTTTCCCAACCTGTTGGTGAGCCTGCACCCCGACTACGTGATGACCCACCTGATGACGCCCCTCGCAGTCGACCGCACCCACGTGCAATGCACGTGGGCCTTCCCGAAAGAGGCTGTCGAGACACCAGAGTTCGATCCGTCCTACGCGGTGGACTTCTGGGACCTGACCAATCGCCAGGATTGGGGCGCCTGCGAATCGGTGCAGCGCGGACTCAGCTCACCGCTTGCGCGGCCGGGGCCGCTGGCGCCTGAGGAGGAAGGTGTCTATCAATTCGTCACTCGGGTCGCCCAGGCTTACGCGGGCAACCGCTGATAGCCGTCCGGTGAACCTGCGACGGGAGAATCGATTGCCCTCCGTTGACGTCGTGATCAAGCTGGACACTGCCGACGAGCTGTTCGCGGCGGATCCCCGCGGGCTGCTCACTGGCGGGTGCCGCATCGACAGTGGCATGGACGAATTGGTGGAGCGGCTTTTAGCCCAGAAGAAGATCCTCGCTGAGCAGCGCATCGTGCTGGACATCGCCGAGGAGTGCTCCGACGAAATGGCCGCCAACGTCGTAGCGGCCGTGCGCCGCTACTGCGAGCTGCGACTACGCCGCGCCGACCGCGAACACGACCTCGTCTGGCGCCAGGGCAAACGGTCGCTGCTCAGTGGCTCGCTGCTGTTCGCTGCCGGTATCGCGTTGTCGTACACCTTCACCCGACCGGCAATGGGCGAGCCTGCGAACGACCTGTTGGGAAACGGTGTGTTCCTCGTCGTGGCGTGGGTCGGCCTGTGGTATCCGCTCGACCTGTTGTTTATCGCCCGGGAGCAGGCAAAGCGAGAGGTCCGGGTGCTGGACCGGATGCGCACCGTGCCGGTCGTTGTTCGCGTCCGCGACAGCGCACTTCCCGCTGCTCCCGTTCCCGGTGCACCGGCACCCCCATGTCCGCCGCCAAGCCTGAATACCCGATTCCGTCGTTTTCGTGGGCCCTCCTCAGCGCACCTTTGAGGGGGCGCGCACGGCGGATTGATCACCATCGCGTCGGGTATGCGTCAGGGCGTGGCCATCGGGATCCACCACAAGAACGCGGCGCTGCACGGCGCGTGACCGCCGTCCAAGTCCGAAATACTTGATCGGGAGACGCATGCGAATCTTGCCGCCGCGTGAAGTGCTGGCCGTTGCTCTGGTCGGCATCCTCCTGCTGGCAGGGTGCTCGACCGAGTCCCCGAGGCTGCAACCGTCACCGACCGGACCTGCGCCGCCTGCCCCGGCGGCAGGCAAGCTGGTATCCACCCCCGTCGGCGTTCCCGCCGACCTGGCGCAGGCACCGCTCAACCAACCGCGGCAGGCGCTGATTCCCGACGGTTGGACGATCTCGGTGTGGGCGCGAATCCCGAAGGCGCGCTTGGAAACATGGACTCCCGACGGCGCCTTGCTCGTGTCGGTCCCTGCCAGCGGGCAGATCGTCAAGGTGACACCGCAACCCGGTGCGCCGCCGCAACAGTCGACGCTGCTTGGCGGTCTCGACCAACCGCACGGCATGGCGTTTGCGGGCTCGACGTTGTATGTCGCCGAAAGCGATCAGATCGACGCGTACGACTACGCCGACGGAAGGGCCATCAACAGCCGGACCGTCGCTGACGGCCTTCCCGACGCGCGCAGCCCCGATCTGCACGGCGCCTACGCACACGCGCTGAAGAGCGTGGCCGTCGGGCCCGACGGTGCGGTCTACTTCTCGATCGGTTCGACGGCCAACATCTCGCCGCAAGACCGGACGGCGAAGCCGCCCAGGGCGACGATCATGCGGATTCCCCCCGGCGGGGGCCCAGCAGAGCCGTTCGCGACTGGTGTGCGCAACGGAACCGGCCTCGCCATCGCGCCCGACGGTTCGGTGTGGACTGCGGTCAACAACCGCGACGATGCACCTGACCCGGATGGCAACGTCGACATGGGGTACGTCAATGATCATCCGCCCGAGTCACTGGCACGCCTCACGCCTGGACGCGAATTGGGCTGGCCCTACTGCAATCCCGACGGTGGACCCGCCAATCTGCCGTTCATACGCGATAACTCGACCAATAAGGACGGATCTCAGCTGGACTGCGGAACGCTACCGCCGGTCGAGCAAAGCATGGGCGCTCACTCGGCGCCGCTGGGGCTGGCGTTCAGCACCGCTGCGCTGCCGCAACCGTATGCGGACGGCGCTCTGGTCGGCATCCACGGTTCGTGGAACCGGAAGCCGCCCCGCGCACCCGAGGTGTCGTTCTTCGCTTGGCGGAACGGCACTCTCGGTGAGCAGCAGACTCTGGTCGGCGGTTTCCAAGCCAGCGATGGATCCCGATGGGGCCGTCCGGTCGCGGCTGTGGTCGGACCGGACGGTGCGGTGTACATCACCGACGACGACGCCGGCGCTGTCTACCGATTGGCCCCTCCAGGCCGCTAGCGCGCCGTCAACGGTCGTTTACACGGCTTGCCGCTGCGAGTGGTTCCCTTCAGGGCAGATGAGACCGCTTCCGCGTCCAGACGGAACGGTCAGGCCACCGGCCGCCGAGGTCAGGACGCGGGCGGCTACTCAGGCGGAGCCGCCCCGTTACAGCCACCTGGCGGTGGTGGGCCCGGGACAGGTTCGTCGCCGCCGACGCAGTCATAGCAAAACTGAGGACCGGCCACCCAGGTCTTCATCCACTGGTGCCAAAACGACCCGTCCGGGTACTTCTCGCCGTCGCACACGGCCAAATTGCCCCAGCCCCATCGACCGCCGGGGCAGTAGCCCTTCGTCATGTCCGGCTGGTGCGGGTCGGGCGGATCAGCGCTGGCAACCGGAGCAGAAAGCAGAAATGCCGCAGCACAACCCAATATCGCAGCGCCATGGCGAGCACGCGTGAATTTCATTTCGACTCCCTTAAAAACAGTGAATCAATACAGCCGATTCCAAGCTCTGATCAAGAGCGAGCATTGGCGCACTGGTCCGGAAAGGCACAACCGTCTTTTCGAATAGTTTCGACGCGCTTTTCGATAGTTTACGACGCGGCGGATTGGCGATGTCAACTCTGGCGTGCTCCCGGCACGAAGAAAGCCTGCAGGTCAAGACCCGATCGGCGCGGAAGCGGCCCGGGGTGTCCTCTGTCCCTCCGATCGAGGCCGACGCGCCGAACGTGTTGTGGGCGATCG
>JAVROG010000559.1:0-3442 GCA_032162865.1 Mycobacterium sp.
CGGTCGTCGAGTTCCAGGCGGGCCACTGCGCTGCTGTGTGACGGAAACGACGGACCGGGCCATTCAACTTCGAGCTCACCGCCGAATCCACTCATCCGCAGACCGCGGTGCTGGATGCGGCCGGCCAGCCATTCGCCCAACCCCAACAGTTCGAGTTCGGCGATAGCGCGCGGCGTCAACCCGTCGCCGCAGGCCTTGTCGCGGGGAAAGCTGGCCGAATCGATGACGAGCACGTCCCGGCCGGCACGTGCGGCCCAGGCGGCGGCGGCTGACCCGGCCGGTCCGGCACCCACCACGACCACTTGGGCTCTGAGGGCTGGTGTCTCCACGCCACCAGTATGTTGGTCGAATGAGAACTCCGGCGACGGTGGTGGCGGGCGTTGACTTCGGCGACGCCGAATTCGCCGCGACTGTGCGTGACGGTGTCGCTCGGGTCGAACAGCTCATGGACGCCGAGTTGCAGGGCTCCGATGAGGTGATGACCGAATCCCTATTGCATCTATTCAAGGCCGGTGGCAAACGGTTCCGCCCGCTGTTCACGGTGCTGGCCGCGCAGACCGGACCGAACCCGGACAGCGTTGAGGTCACGCTGGCCGGGGCGAGCGTCGAGCTGATCCATCTGGCGACGCTGTACCACGACGACGTAATGGATGAGGCGGACGTGCGACGCGGAGCGCCCAGCGCCAACGCACGCTGGGGCAACAACGTCGCCATCCTTGCTGGCGACTATCTGTTGGCGACGTCGTCGCGGTTGGTGTCCCGGTTGGGACCGGACGCGGTGCGCATCGTCGCCGAGACATTCGCCGAGCTGGTCACGGGTCAGATGCGTGAGACCCGCGGGACTCCCGATGGCGCCGACCGCATCGAGCAGTACTTGAAGGTGGTCCACGAGAAGACCGGCAGCCTGATTGCGGCCGCGGGCCGGTTCGGCGGCATGTTCTCCGGCGCCGACGACGACCAGATAGAGCGGTTGAGCCGGCTCGGCGACATCGTTGGAACCGCGTTTCAGATCGCCGACGACATCATCGACATCGACAGCGAATCCGACGAGTCGGGCAAGGTGCCGGGTACTGACCTGCGCGAAGGTGTGCGCACGCTGCCGATGCTCTACGCATTGCAGGAGACCGGACCTGATGGCGCCCGGCTGCGTGAATTGCTGGCCGGACCCATCCACGACGACGCGGAGGTGCTCGAGGCGCTGACCCTGCTGCGGGGGTCGTCCGGCATGGTCAAGGCCAAAGACACCCTTGCGCAGTACGCGGCCCAGGCGCATCACGAGCTGGAGCTGCTGCCCGAGAGCCCCGGCCGCAGCGCGTTGCAGGCCCTGGTCGACTACACCGTCAGCCGCCACGGCTAGCACGGATTACCGGCACCCGGAACCTTGACCGTCCTCCCAGGCGTTGATCCGCTGTAATCAACAAAGCTGAGGTGTTCTAATGACCTGGCATCCGCATGCCAACAGGCTGAAGACATTCCTGCTGTTGGTCGGTATGTCCGCGATGATCGTGTTCGCGGGGGCACTGTTCGGTCGGACGGCGCTGATTCTGGCGACGCTGTTCGCCGTCGGACTGAATGTCTACACGTACTTCAACAGCGACAAGCTGGCCTTGCGCGCAATGCATGCCCAACCGGTTTCGGAGTTGCAGGAGCCGGCGATGTATCGAATAGTGCGGGAGCTGGCCACCGCGGCTCGCCAACCGATGCCGCGGCTATTCATCAGCGACACCAGCGCGCCCAACGCGTTCGCCACCGGCCGGAACCCGCGCAATGCCGCAGTGTGCTGCACCACGGGCATCCTGCAGATCCTCAGCGAGCGCGAGCTGCGTGCCGTCCTGGGTCATGAGCTGTCACACGTCTACAACCGCGACATTTTGATTTCCTGTGTGGCTGGCGCGTTGGCGTCGGTGATCACCGCGCTCGCCAACATAGCCATGTGGTTCGGCGCGTTCGGCGGCAACCGCGAAGGCGGCACCAATCCCTTTGCGTTGCTCCTGGTTTCGTTGTTGGGCCCGATCGCCGCCACGGTGGTTCGGCTGGCGGTATCGCGCTCGCGCGAGTACCAGGCCGACGAATCGGGAGCGGTGCTGACCGGTGACCCGCTGGCCCTGGCGGCTGCGCTGCGCAAGATCTCCGGCGGGGTGCAGCTGGCTCCGTTGCCGCCCGAGCCGCAGTTGGCCGCCCAGGCGCACCTGATGATCGCCAACCCGTTCCGGGCCGGGGAGCGCATGGGGTCACTGTTTTCGACGCACCCGCCGATCGAGGACCGCATCCGCCGGCTCGAGGAGATGGCGCGGGGCGAGGGCCGGGGTTGATATCGCCGGTGATATCGAGTTCGCGGAAAGATCGGCGTTCCGGAACGCTGGCCGTTGGGTGGCCCTGAGTGACTGTCGAATTCACTAGCGCATGTGCTATCAAGTTCCGCGTGAACCGCTATACGTTCCGTGCTCAATGGTGTCCCGAGCAAGACGAATACCTCGGGTATTGTATCGAGTTGCCATACCTGACTGAACGAGCTCCCGGGCCGGGTCAGGCCATTGCTCTCGTGGCCGAGGCCGTCGACCGGCACGTGGAAAACCTGCGGGCAGGTGGCGAGACACCGCCGGAGTCCCTGACCGAGCGCAACTACAGCGGTACGTTCGTCGTTCGGACGTCGCCGGCGCTGCATGCGCGGCTGGCCATCGAAGCGGTGGAGCAACGAGTGTCCATGAACCAGTGGGTGGTTCAGCAGCTTTCCGGTCGTCAGCCAGGTGGTGGTTTCGGGTCTTTGTTCGACTAGCGCATCAGTCGGCACTCTTCCCGCAATTCCGATATCACCGGAGATATCACCACTGAAGCATGCGCGGCGAATGTCCGTGCTCAAGCACGCCGTCGATGTGTACCTTGCCGCCGGCGGCGTGATGCTGCTGCCAGTGGGAGATGCGGGAGACGTGGAACGGAAACACAACGGAGACAACGGTTACCAGCACGATGGCGACCAGCGGGCCGGGAATTGCGGCCAGCTTGGCCGGAGCCCAGCGCCAGCCGACCATGATGGCGATCACCAGTAGGCCCAGGAGATGGTGATTCCGATGCCGGCAAGCATGGCGTGCACAACCACGGGTGAAATGGCCAGTGCCGCACGCGCTACCCGGCTGAGTCCCAACAGCACCTGCATGATACCTGCTACTGCAGTGATGAAGCAGGTTGTGCCCCAGCCAAATTCGGCGATGAGGTCAGCGACGATGACGGTCAGACCGGCCGCCGGACCACTCGACGATCGCGGCGATCAACCCCGCGAGTACCGGTGCGTCCGAGGCGATCGCGATACCCAACGACAACGGCAGTGCAACTAGGAAAACCACCAGCGATGCAGGCAAGTCATGCCGAAACGACGACGGCAGCCGATCGCCCTGGTCGATATCCGGGTTGCCGAATTGTTCGATGTGTCGCACCGGAGGCTCCC
>JAVROG010000560.1:0-4713 GCA_032162865.1 Mycobacterium sp.
CCTCGGCCAGGTCGATCTCACCGTCGGCGAACAGCGCCGCGATATCCTCGGCGGCGGTCTCCAGCTCGCGCATCCCCGACCACCCGGAGACAACGACGTCCTGCGCGTGGTACTCATCGGCGGGCAGGCCTACCGCTGCGGCTTTAACTCGAAGCGGAATGTCTTTGCTCACCAACGTGACTCGCTTGCCCTCGGCGGCGAGGTTGGCGGCACAACTCAATATCCGGGAGTCGTTGCTGTCGGTCCGAAATCCTGCGGGCAATACAGAAGGGTCGGTGTGGTTGAGTTCGACGTGCAGCGAACCGCCCTGTGTGCCAACCGGAATGTGCTGATCAAGCCGCCCGTGCTCGAGTCGCAGGTCATCGAACAGCCGCAACGCTTGGCGCGCGAACCAACCCAACTCGTGATGGTGGCGCTTGGCTTCCAGTTCGCTGATTACCACCAGCGGAACCACCACCTCGTGCTCGGCGAACCGGCTGCATGCCCAGGGGTCGGACAGCAGTACGGAGGTGTCGAGCACGTACGTCCGGATTTCGGTCACGGGGCGCTCCTCGAGCGAATGACACCCGGGCGGACCCGCTCGAGCGTGTCGGCGGGGGCCGCGGCATCAGGACCGGGGCCGGTCCTGCCGTTGTAGTGACGGAAGGTGCCGCCCTGGCAGCAGAGCAAGTCGCTGACCATCAACGGCGACGCTACTCCGCTGTCCACACCCCCGCAGTGCAGGCGCGCCGAGACACGATCGAGACGGGCGTTTGCGTCGAACGCGGTCGGTGAATCCGACTCAGTCCGAGACGAATTGCTTGAGGGCAGGCTCGTCGGCCAGGCCCCACGCGGTGATGCGCTCGGATATCACCTGTTGCAGTTGTGCCTGGTCGAAAATGCCGGCCGCTGCCACGTTCTGCAGTTTGTCTCCGAAGGTATCGATGTCGGAACCGACGACCGTGATGTCGGAGGCACGGGCGGCGATCGCCTCGATCGTCTCGTCCCGAGTGAAGCCAAGCAGGTGAGTGACCAGGTTGGCGAAGAATTCCTCGTGCCGCGCTTCGTCCCGGGCGATCCGGTCGATGAGTCCAGCCAAGATGGGCTCCTCGATCTGTACGGCCAGGTTGCGGCAGAAGGTGGCGAAGGAACGTTCGGAGAACGCCATGTACACCAGGGTTTCGACCTGCGAGTACGTATCGGCGCGATAGCCCTTCATCACGTACTGAACCCGGGCCTCTTCGTTCGCGGTCGGGTCGACCTCCCGGGTCACCACCAGGTATTCACGCAGCGCGATGGCGTGTAGGTGCTCCTCGGCGGTCCACCGACCGAGCCAGCGGGCCCAATAGTCCTCAAGGATGAAATGCTCGACAAGTTCACGGTGCCGACCGGCGAGGTTGTCCTTGATGAGCAGCAGGATCTCGCAGGCGTCGGTGATCGGACGGGGCAGCGTCGCCTGGGAAGGATCCCAGTCCCGCCCGCCGAGAAACGCGAAGTTCTCACCGCGGTCAAACGGCACGTAATCGTGGGCGTACCACAGCTCCTCGCTGGCCAGATGGCGTGCGATGTTCGCTTCCACCACGGGCTCGAGTTCGAGGGTCAGCGCATTAGCTACAGGTTTCTGTACCATGCGGTAACTGTAACTCGTAGACACAGACGCTTTCAAATTCCCCGGCGGTCGTGTCGCCGGGCCGTGCCGAACGACTATCGGCCTACCAGACTCCAGTCCTCGAGGCCCTCGTAAAGGGGAAAATCCCTGGCCAGGCGGGTTACCCGGGTCCGTAGTCCCGAGACGTCGGCCGAGGTGCCGGCCACCAGCGCGGCGGCGATGACGTCGGCCACCTCCGCGAACTCGGCGTCACCGAAGCCGCGGGTCGCCAGCGCAGGCGTCCCGATCCGCAGGCCCGACGTCACCATCGGCGGCCGAGGGTCATTCGGGACCGCGTTGCGGTTGACCGTGATACCGACCTCGTGCAGCAGGTCCTCGGCGGCCTGACCGTCCAGCGGCGAGTTGCGCAGGTCGACCAGCACCAAATGGACGTCCGTGCCGCCGCTGACCACCGAGACGCCCGCGTTGGCCACATCGTCAGCCAACAAACGCTCGGCGAGTATCCGGGCGCCGGACACGGTGCGTTGCTGCCGCTCGACGAACTCCGGAGTGCCGGCGATCTTCAGAGCGACCGCCTTGCCCGCGATGATGTGCATCAGCGGTCCGCCCTGCTGGCCGGGGAACACCGCCGAGTTGATGGACTTTGCGTATTCCTGCTTGCCCACGATCAGCCCGGAACGGCCTCCACCAAGAGTCTTGTGGATGGTGGTGGACACCACATCGGCGTGCGGCACCGGCGACGGATGCAATCCCGCGGCGACCAAACCCGCGAAGTGCGCCATATCGACCCACAACTTGGCGTCGACCTCGTTGGCGATCGAGCGGAACGCCGCGAAGTCCAGGATTCGGGGATAAGCCGACCACCCAGCGACGATCACCTTCGGACGGAACTCGAGCGCCTGCGCCCGCACCACATCCATATCCACCCGATGGGTCGTCGGGTCGACACCGTAAAAAGCGTTCTCGTACAACTTGCCGGAGAAGTTCAGCCGCATGCCATGGGTCAGGTGACCGCCGTTGGCCAGGTCCAGGCCCAGCAGCCGCTCCCCCGGCGACATCAACGCGTGCAACACCGCGGCGTTGGCCTGGGCACCCGAATGTGGCTGCACGTTTGCGAAGTCGGCGCCGAACAGCGCCTTGGCCCGATCGCGGGCGATGTTCTCCACCACGTCCACGTGCTCGCAACCGCCGTAGTAGCGCCGGCCGGGCAGTCCCTCGGCGTACTTGTTGGTCAGCACACTGCCTTGAGCCTGTAGTACCGAGCGCGGCACAAAGTTTTCCGACGCGATCATCTCGAGGGTGTCGCGTTGCCGTCCCAGCTCCTTGCCCAGCAGCTCGGCGATATCGGGGTCGACCTCGGCCAGCGAAGCGGACATGACGTCGGATGTAACGCGGGTGTCAGGTGCAGCAGTCACGAGGGCAAGTCTATCCAGCGTGCCGCCTGACGTTGGAACGGCGTTTTGACCAGCCCAACCGTATGGACCGCTCGCGTTCCTGCAAGACTGGCACAATGCCGCGGCCGAGCGAGCCGAGCCCTTATGTGGAGTTCGACCGGAAGCAATGGCGGTCGCTCCGCATGGCGACGCCATTGGCTCTCACCGAAGAGGAACTGATCGGCCTGCGTGGTCTCGGTGAGCAGATCGACATCCTGGAGGTCGAGGAGGTCTATCTGCCGCTGGCCCGGCTCATCCACCTCCAAGTCGCCGCCCGCCAGCGGCTGTTCGCAGCCACCTCAGAATTCCTCGATGAGCCGCAACACCCGAATCGTCCGGTGCCGTTCATCATCGGTGTCGCCGGCAGCGTTGCGGTCGGCAAGTCAACCACTGCACGCGTACTGCAGGCGCTGCTGGCTCGCTGGGATCATCATCCCCGGGTGGACCTGGTGACCACCGACGGTTTTCTCTATCCCAACGCCGAACTAGAGCGGCGAAACCTCATGCACCGCAAAGGCTTTCCTGAGAGTTACCACCGCAGGTCGTTGATGCGGTTTGTTACCTCGGTGAAGTCCGGTTCGGATTACGCCTGCGCGCCGGTGTATTCCCACCTGCGCTACGACATCATCCCCGGGGCCAAACACGTGGTGCGCCATCCCGACATCTTGATCCTCGAGGGACTCAACGTCCTACAGACCGGTCCGACACTGATTGTGTCGGATCTGTTCGACTTCTCGCTGTACGTGGACGCCCGGATCGAGGACATCGAGCAGTGGTACGTCTCGCGCTTTTTGGCCATGCGCTCCACTGCGTTCGCCAACCCGGAATCACACTTCCACCACTATTCGGCGCTGCCTGACCCGGAGGCCGTCGTCGCAGCGAAAGAGATCTGGCGCTCGATCAACCGGCCCAACCTGGTGGAGAACATCCTGCCGACGCGGCCGAGAGCGACCCTGGTACTGCGCAAGGACGCCGACCACTCCATCAACCGGCTCAGACTGCGCAAACTCTAGGTCGGTTCAAGCAGAAAGGCCGAGACGGGGCACGCACCGCCAGAAGCAGTGGCGCCCCGCTCGGCGGGGAGGGGAGTTACGCCGCGACTCGGCGCACTCCCAGGTACTGCAGGCCGGCGAACGCCGCGGTGTACACCCCGCTGGCCAGCGTCGCGGCGACCCCGGTTGCCGTCATCGGCACCAGTTCAGCGGCGGCGATCGCCGCGACGGTGTAGACGAGGTTCGCTGCGACGACGCCGATTCCGGCGCGGCGCAGATTCGGCAGCGCGGCAAGGCTGAAGACGGCCAGTCCATAGAGCACAAAGAAAGCACCCATGCTGTATTCCTGGCCCGACGTCAAGCCGGTCAGCCGCGATACCGGGTCGGCCGCGACGGCCACCGCGAAGCCCATCAGGCCCGTCAGGGTCGCGTCGGCGCGCATCGCGAAACGCAACAGCGAGTCGGTCGAGTCGTAGATCGGGCGGGTGCGGGTTCCGGGGAATCCAGATATCGACGTCATGTCAGTTCTCCTTGGGACTTCCGAGCGATGGAGTGTGGTCGAACACGTCTGACAGTGCCGTCGAAGCACTGCCAGATCGACCCATGGCACTGCCAATTACTGCCATGCATTCAATGACCAGGGATTTCAGCCCGATATTCCCGCCGGGCGAGCCTAGACGGCGACCGCTTCGACGACGCT
>JAVROG010000561.1:0-8140 GCA_032162865.1 Mycobacterium sp.
CGTTGATCATGTCGATCGCGGCCTGTGCGGACGGCCCGTCGGTGGCACCGACGAATACCGTGCCGTCGTCCTCGATGGAGATCTGCGCGCCGGTCTGCTCGGTGATCGAGTTGATCATCTTGCCCTTGGGCCCAATGACCTCGCCAATCATGTCCACCGGCACCTTGATCGTGGTGACCCGGGGCGCGTACGGGCTCATCTCGTCAGGTGCGTCGATGGCCTCGGCCATCACCTCGAGAATCGTCAAGCGCGCATCTTTGGCCTGCGCGAGAGCACCTGCTAGGACCTTCGAAGGGATCCCGTCCAGTTTGGTGTCCAGCTGCAGCGCGGTGACGATGTCCTTGGTGCCGGCGCACTTGAAGTCCATGTCGCCGAACGCGTCCTCGGCACCGAGGATGTCGGTCAGAGTGACAAAGCGACGCTCGGTCGATTTTCCGCCGTCAACCGCTTCAACTTCTATGTCATCAGAAACCAGGCCCATGGCGATGCCGGCCACCGGGGCCTTCAGCGGCACACCGGCGTTGAGCAGCGACAGCGTCGAGGCGCACACCGAGCCCATCGACGTCGAACCGTTGGAGCTCAGGGCTTCGGACACCTGGCGGATGGCGTAGGGGAATTCCTCGACGCTGGGCAGCACCGGCATCAGAGCCCGCTCGGCCAGCGCGCCGTGCCCGATCTCGCGGCGCTTGGGCGAGCCCACGCGACCGGTCTCACCGGTGGAGAACGGCGGGAAGTTGTAGTGGTGCATGTACCGCTTGGACGTCTCGGGCCCCAGTGAGTCGATCTGCTGGGCCATCTTGACCATGTCCAGGGTGGTGACACCCATGATCTGGGTCTCACCGCGCTCGAACAGCGCGCTGCCGTGCGCCCGCGGAACAATGGCGACCTCGGCCGACAGCGCGCGGATGTCGGTGATCCCGCGACCGTCGATGCGGAAGTGGTCGGTCAGGATGCGCTGGCGAACCAGCTTCTTGGTCAGCGAGCGGAACGCGGCACTGACCTCTTTTTCGCGGCCTTCATAGGTGCCGGCGAGCCGCTCGAGGACCTCGGACTTGAGCTCGTCGGTGCGCGCATCGCGCTCGGCCTTACCGCCGATGGTCAGTGCGGCGGCCAGCTCGTCGGTGGCCACCGAGGCCACCGAGTAGTACACGTCTTCCTCGTAGGCGAGGAAGACCGGGTAGTCGCCGGTCGGCTTCGCTGCCGCATCGGCCAGCTCCTGCTGCGCGGTACACAGCGCGGCGATGAACGGCTTAGCCGCCTCCAGGCCCTCGGCGACCACGGTTTCCGTCGGCGCCTGGGCACCGCCTTCGACGAGCTCGATGACGTTATCGGTGGCCTCGGCCTCGACCATCATGATCGCGACATCGTCGCCGACGATGCGGCCGGCCACCACCATGTCGAACACCGCCCGCTCAAGCTGCTCCACGGTGGGGAAAGCGACCCAGGTGCCGTCGATGAGTGCGACCCGCACCCCTCCGACCGGGCCCGAGAACGGCAAGCCACTCAGCTGGGTGGACGCCGATGCGGCGTTGATCGCCAGCACGTCGTATAGGTCGTTGGGGTCCAGGCTCAGGATCGTCACCACGACCTGGATCTCGTTGCGCAAACCGTCGACGAACGACGGGCGCAGCGGCCGGTCGATCAGTCGGCAGGTCAGGATCGCGTCGGTGGAGGGACGGCCCTCGCGACGGAAGAACGAACCGGGGATGCGGCCGGCGGCATACATCCGCTCCTCGACATCGATGGTCAGCGGGAAGAAGTCGAAATGTTCCTTGGGGTGCTTGCTGGCGGTCGTCGCCGACAGCAGCATGTTTTCGTCGTCGAGGTAGGCAACCACAGCACCAGCAGCCTGCTGGGCCAATCGGCCGGTCTCGAAGCGGATGGTGCGGGTGCCGAAGCTCCCGTTGTCAATGGTGGCGGTTGTCTCGAACACGCCTTCGTCAATTTCTGCTACAGACATAACGTCCGTGCGGCCTCTCTGGTAAATCAGTTGTTTCGCGGTGTCACGCAAAACCCAGAGGGTTTCGGGACAACTCACGGGCCCGAACGGGCCTGCGAGCTTCCCAAAGAGTTGCCCTACGAACTAAAACCTGAATGCGGCTACGGCCGTCGATCGAAGCGGCCGACCTGCCCCAGATCCGGGGAGCCCGGCAGCCACTACCGAAGACCGCCCGATACAGGCCGGGCTGCTCTCGTCGTGACTCGCTGGGACGGCACACGCGGATCTGCGTGACCGCACCATTTGCTCGGGCCGTAGGGCCCAGAACGACCTCACTCTACACGGGCCAACTTGCGCTTTGAGCAGGCTCGAGCGCCCAAGCCCTAGGTGTGGGGTCCGCTGCTGACGTCCTCGACGCACACGGCGAAGCGACGCGCAGCGTAGGTGTAGCCCAATCCGCTGGCGCATTGGTCGACTCTGACCGGCGGGTCGAGGTCTTGGAGGATCTGGGTGGCCCGCTGACGATGCGGCACCGAGATGTCGTTGCAGTCGACGCGAAACGGGTCGGCGATGCGTTGAGGATCCACGCTCATGCAGCCGCCGATTACCCAATCGATGTCCAAGCAGACGGTGTTGTCGGAGCCGCTGATCGAATAGTAGGAATCGACGTCGGTCGGACATTGCGCGCGATTGGCAACCGATCCGACGACTTTGAAGGTGGAGGCCGGGCTGCCGCACGGCGCCTTGCTGGCCTCCGGCCGGTCGGGCGGGCCGACAAGCCTGAGGCAATCCCCCACTTTGTATTCGGTGAGATCTGGCTTGTTAGCCCCCGCCGAACACCCCGTCAATGCGCCGAAAACGCTGGCCAGAACAGTCCCGGCGATCGCGGCGCGCAGCGCGCCACGGATCAGCGGCGCAGACCCAGCCGCTCGATCAGTGAACGGTAACGCGCCACGTCAACCTGCGTGAGGTACTTGACCAGCCGCTTGCGACGCCCCACCAGCAGCAACAGGCCCCGCCGCGAGTGGTGGTCGTGCTTGTGGATCTTGAGGTGCTCGGTGAGGTCCGCGATGCGCTTGGTCAGCAGCGCGATCTGCGCCTCCGGCGATCCGGTGTCGGTCTCATGCAGACCGTAGGAATTCAGAATTTCCTTTTTCTGCTCGGCAGTCAGCGCCACGAAATATCTCCATCAATAGGTCCGCGATCAAGGATTTCAGGGCACGGCCACCGCGAACCGCAGCACGCGCCGATATCGTCGGGCAGTCTAGCAGCGCATCACTGCGCAACCCCAATTTGCCCGCATCCTCCTCCGGCCGCTGCACGGCCCGCATCGTCTCGGTGCGGGCCCCAATTTGCCCGGTTAGCCCATCTAGCCCGACGACAGCAGCCCGCGGGTTCGCTCGGTGTCAGCGCCAATCTCTTTGACCAGGTCAGGCACCGAGTCGAACCTCTTCTGCCCACGAATGCGCGCCACGAAATCCAGCGCCACATGCTGGCCGTACAAGTCGGCGGTGGCATCGAGCACAAAGGCCTCGACGGTGCGGGTGCGTCCGGAGAAGGTCGGGTTGGTCCCGACGGACACCGCCGCCTGGTAGCGCTCGCCAGGGACGACGGTGCCGGTGGCCGGTCCGTGTCCGAGCACGGTGAACCACGCGGCATACACGCCGTCGGCCGGGATGGCCGAGTACATCGGCGGCGCCACATTGGCTGTGGGATAGCCCAGCTCAACGCCTCGGCCGTGACCTCGCACCACGACGCCCTCGACGCGGTGCGGGCGACCCAGCGCTTCGGTGGCCGCCATGACGTCGCCGGCGTCCACGCAGGACCGGATGTAGGTGGAGGAGAAGGTCACGGTCTCGTTGCTGTGGTGCTCGGACAGCAGCGACATCGACTCGACTGCAAATCCGAACCGGTCGCCGGCCCGTCGCAAGGTCTCGACGTTGCCGGCCGCCTTCTTGCCGAAAGTGAAATTTTCACCCACTACTACCTCCACCACGTGCAGGTTTTCCACCAGCAACTCGTGCACATAGCGATCCGGGGTGAGCTTCATGAAGTCTGCGGTGAACGGCATCACCAGGAAGACGTCGATACCCAGGTCTTCGACAAGCTCGGCCCGGCGGGTGAGCGTAGTCAACTGAGCCGGGTGGCTGCCCGGGTGCACGACCTCCATCGGATGCGGGTCGAACGTCATCAGCACGGATGGCACCTCGCGGGCACGGGAGGCCTTCACCGCATGCGCGATCAACTCGGCATGCCCGCGGTGCACGCCGTCGAAAACCCCTATGGTCAACACGCATCTGCCCCAGTCCGTGGGGATCTCGTCCTGGCCGCGCCACCGCTGCACGACCGCTAGCCTACGGCGTCATTCCGGCCGGAGCGCAGCCCCGGCGGCAATCTCACTGGCTCTCAGTGGCCTCTCAGTGGCCTCTCAGTGGCAATGAAGTGCCCGCCGAGAGCGCGATTAGGTGTGCAATGCCTAAGCTTTGTGGTTGTGAGGGCTGACGAAGAGTCTGGTGGGCTCACCGCGGTTGCTCAGGACTATCTAAAAGTCATCTGGACAGCCCAGGAGTGGTCGCGGGACAAGGTGAGCACGAAGATGCTCGCCGAGAAAATCGGGGTGTCCGCGAGCACCGCTTCGGAGTCCATCCGCAAACTCGCCGAGCAGGGCTTGGTCGACCACGAGAAGTACGGCGCCGTGACGCTGACCGATTCCGGTCGGCGCGCCGCACTGGCGATGGTGCGCCGGCACCGTTTGCTTGAGACGTTTCTGGTCAACGAACTCGGCTACGGCTGGGATGAGGTGCACGACGAGGCCGAGGTGCTCGAGCACGCGGTATCGGATCGCCTCATCTCCCGCATCGATGCCAAGCTGGGATTCCCGCGCCGCGATCCCCATGGTGACCCCATCCCCGCCTCCGACGGGCAGGTACCGACACCGCCGGCGCGGCAGCTGTGGGCCTGCGACGACGGCGACACCGGCAAAGTGGCCCGCATCTCTGATGCGGACCCGGAAATGTTGCGCTATTTCGACACCGTCGGAATCAATCTGGACTCCCAGCTGCGGGTACTGACGCGGCGCGAATTCGCCGGGATGATCTCGGTGGCAATCGAATCCAACGACGGCGCAGCGACCACCGTCGAGTTGGGCAGCCCGGCCGCGCGCGCGATCTGGATAGTCGCCTGAGCCGCCCGCGGCGAAGCCGGGCGCTGGGGGCACCTCCCGCTTGCGGGAGACGGGTCCCCGCCATCACCCCCGCCTAGCCGCTGAGTAAGTCCTTGGCGATGTGGGTTACCTGAACCTCGTTGCTGCCGGCATAGATCATCAACGACTTCGCATCGCGGGCAAGTTGTTCCACCCGGTACTCGGCCATGTAGCCGTTGCCGCCGAACAGTTGCACGGCGTCCATCGCGACGTCCGTGGCGGCCTCCGACGAGTAGAGCTTGATCGCCGACGCCTCGGCCAGCGTCAAGGGTTTCTTCTTCCGCTGCCGCTCGATGGTCTGAAACACCATGTTCTGCACGTTCATCCGGGCGATCTCCATCTTTGCCAGCTTCAGCTGGATCAGCTGGAACTGCCCGATGTTCTTGCCCCACAGGGTGCGGGTCTTCGCGTAGTCCACGCACAGCCGGTGGCATTCATTGATGATGCCCAGCGCCATCATCGCGATGCCGATCCGCTCGGCCGCGAAATTCTCGCGGGCGCTGTCGCGGCCGTCCCCGCTTGCGCGGTCCTGGTTCTCGCCGAGCAGCCGGTCCGGGGTCAGCCTGACGTTGTCGAAGAACAGCTCGCCCGTCGGCGAGGACATCATGCCCATCTTCTTGAACGGCTTGCCCTGCGTCAGGCCCTCCATCCCCGCGTCGAGCACGAAGATCAGCACCGGCCGGTTGCGCCGGTCCACGCTCGGGTCGCCCTCGTCGAGCTTGGCGTAGACGATGAGGACGTCCGCGTACGGCCCGTTGGTGATGAAAGTCTTCTGGCCGTTGAGGATGTAATCCTCGCCGTCGCGTTTGACGTACGTCTTCATGCCGCCGAAGGCGTCCGAGCCGGAGTCCGGCTCGGTGATGGCCCACGCCGCGATCTTCTTCAGCGTCATCAGGTCGGGCAGCCAGCGTTCCTTCTGCGCCAGGGTGCCGCGGCTCATGATGGTCGTCGCGCCCAAGCCAAGGCTGACCGAAGCGGTACTGAGCATGCCGATGCTGACCCTTGCTATTTCGGAGACCAGCACCGCGATCATCGACCCCTGGCCGCCGCCGCCCACATCGAAACCGCCTGCGTCGTCGGGCTTTTCGTCGCTCTCCGGGGCTTCCGGCTGCCTGCCCTCCTGCTTGGCGCGCTCGCGGTCGAGCATCTTTTTTATCGACTCGGCGGCCATCGTGTCGAGGCCGAACTGGCTGAACAGCTTCCGCGCGATCGGATAGGGCGAGATCTCGCCGGTTTCCAGCTCGTCCAGGTGCGGACGAATCTCCTTGTCGATGAACTGTCGAACTGCGTCCCGGACCATCAGGTCGGTGTCGGACCACTCGATCATGTTGTGCCCCCGAGTCGCGCGCGGATCAGCGTTCGGCCCGCTGGTAGGCGGTCACGACGGCGGCGCCGCCGAGACCGATATTGTGTTGCAGCGCGGCCGTCACGTTGTCGACCTGACGCTTATCGGCCGTACCGCGCAGCTGCCAAGTCAGCTCGGAGCACTGCGCCAAGCCGGTCGCACCCAGCGGATGCCCCTTGGAGATCAGCCCGCCCGAGGGATTCACCACCCAGCGTCCGCCATAGGTGGTCTGGTTGTCGTCGATGAGCTTGGGCGCCTCGCCCTCGCCGCACAGGCCGAGTGCCTCATACAGCAGCAGCTCGTTGGCCGAGAAGCAGTCGTGCAGCTCGATCACCTGGAAGTCCTCCGGGCCAAGTCCCGACTGCCGATAAACCTGTTGAGCCGCTTGCACATTCATGTCGTGCCCGATCACGTTGCGGGCGCTGCCGTCGAAGGTGGACGCGAAGTCGGTGGTCATCGCCTGCCCGACGATCTCCACGGCCTGCCCCGCAAGGTTGTGCTTGGCCACGTAGTCCTCGCTGGCCAACACCACGGCGGCCGACCCGTCCGACGTCGGCGAGCACTGCAGTTTGGTGAGCGGATCGGAGATCATCTTCGCGGCCAGGATATCGTCGAGGGTGTACTCCTCCTGGAACTGCGCGTACGGGTTGTTCACCGAGTGCTTGTGGTTCTTGTGGCCGATCTTCGCGAAATGCTCCGCGGTGGTGCCGTACTTCTTCATGTGCTCGCGGCCGGCCGCCCCGAACATCCACGGCGCCACCGGAAAAGCGAATTCGTCGATATCGGCCAACGCCTTGACGTGCCTGCCGAGCGGCGATTCCCGGTCCTCGGCGCCGCCCTGCAGGGCGCCGGGCTGCATCTTCTCGAAGCCCAGCGACAGCACACAGTCGGCGAGACCGCCGCGGATGGCCTGCGCGCCCAGGTACAGGGCAGTGGACCCGGTCGAGCAGTTGTTGTTGACGTTGACGATCGGGATGCCCGTCATACCAAGCTCGTAAAGGGCACGCTGCCCGCTGGTGGAATCCCCCGAGCAGTAGCCAACGTAGCTCTGCTCGATCTCGGTGTACTCAACCCCGGCGTCCTCGAGGGCTTTGGTGCCGGACTCCTTGGCCATCTGCGGGTAGTCCCAGCCCTCGCGTCGGCCCGGCTTCTCGAACTTCGTCATGCCGACGCCGACGACGAAAACTTTATTGGCACCGTTCGTGGACATCTTGCCCCTTCCGACTCGCTTGAGAATCGGCCTCAAGGCATAGTCCGTAGACCGACTAGAGACCTGGCATCAGTGTGCAACTTGGCAGTGCGCCGCAATCGACCGGGTCCCTTACCGTGGCACATACAGTCAGGCCGGGCAACGCCTGGGACTCAGGCTTGGGGCCTGGCTCCCAGAACATCATGGAAGAGTCCGTTGCGCAGGCCGAATTCACGCGGATCGACAGGGTGCACACCCATCTTGTTCATCACATAGGCGTACCCGATCCCAGTGTCTGGATCGGCGAATCCGAACGAGCCGCCGAGTCCTGGCGTTCCAAACGCCTTGTCCGACGAACCAAACACGACAGTCGCAGGGATGGGCCTGCAAAAACCTAGCGAGTACGAGATGTCGACGTGTAACACCTTGTCGAGCAATCCGTGCGTCGGCGGTACCGCCGGTCTC
>JAVROG010000562.1:0-18185 GCA_032162865.1 Mycobacterium sp.
ACCACATCCGCTGGACCCACCCAGACACGTTCTATCCTGTGCAGTATGACGACCTCAACGTGGTTGAGGCCTTTGGTCCGAACAGCCGAATCACTTTCCCCTACAAGAATATTGAACGACTCCGTGACCGTCCAGAAAGTACTTGGACCATCGACGCCCGGGTGACTTATCTGTACCAGTTGTTCCCGAATGTCATGATCGCGACCTTCCCGGATGTGGTCAGTGTGGTGGTGATCGACCCGGTGGACATCGACCACACCACGGTGACCACCTATTCGATGGTCCGACCCGAGGTCGCCGCCCGGCTGTCGGCGGATGCCGGCTCGGTCGACCCGGCGGGTGCGGGCAGCTTCATCGCGCGGGGTTTGGCAGAGGACAACGAGATGTCGGCGGGCGTGCAACGCGGGTTACACACCGGCGCAAACGAATTCGTAGAATTCGGTCGGCACGAGAGCGCGATCGGCCACTTCCACGCCACCCTGGACGAGCGTCTCGCCCGATATTCAGCAGTCGAAGTGCGCTCAACTAGATAACGACGTCCGCACGAACTGGCTGATGGCGTCGGCAGCGACGTCGGCGCCATCATGCTGGCGGATCTGCTCGCCAAGACGGCCGGCCGCTTGGCGGTAGCGGGGGTCCATGAGCGCCGCATTCAGCGCTTTGCGTATGTGTCGAACGGTGGCGTGTTTACCCAGCAAGATACCGGCGCCCGCATTCTGCACTGCGGCGCCGACACGCTTCTGGTCGATCAGCGAGTTGGCCGGCATGATTACCAGGGGTACACCAAAAGATAACGCGCGCATCGCCGTGCTGTGTCCGCCGTGGCCCACCACCAACGACGCGGTAGCCAGCACCTGATCGTGATCCAACCAGTCATGGATCGACGCGTTGTCGGGGACTCGTAGTCCGGAGGCATCGATCGCTGGCCCCACCGTCACCGTCGCACGCACCGGCAATGGCTCGACGGCGTCGAGAATGTTCTGCAGCATGCGTCGCTGGCCGGCAAATGCGCAGGTGCTCAGACTGACCAGGAGCTGCGGCACCGGCTGTGGTTGCGCTGCCCTGGGAACGCCTTGCCATACCGCACCGACGTGGCGTACCGGCGGCGTGCCGCGGACCGGATCGAGATCCGCTCGGGCAGAGACAATTTGGAGTGCGCCGTTTCGTTCCGCGCCGAGCGGCGGGATGCCCCGCAGTCGCAACAGCCAGCCGATGGGTCCAGCGGCCACGTCTTGGACTGTCCGGTAGAAGCAGTGCACGAACACCACAGTCGCAATGTTGGCCGCGACCACCTCGCGTATTGCCGCCGTCAGCAACATGTCGACGACCACCACGTCGGCATTGTGGCGCCGCGCCGCCTCGGTGACATCGAGGCCGAGCGAGCGATCGGTGATCACGTTGGCCATGCCGCCCATTACCCCCGTCCAGGGATGACGTCGGGTCGGATCGAAAGGGCTTCCAGCCGTGAATGATTCGAAGGCAAACCCCGCGGCTTGCATGCGGTCTTGGAGGCCTTGGTGGCCGAGAAATCTAACCTCGGCGCCGCGGGCGCGCAGGACCCGGGCGGCGGCCAGCTGCGGAGGGATGTTGCCGCCTCCGTCGACCGTGACAAACAGCACCTTCATCGCTCAGTCCTCATCCGGATCCGTTGCCGGCCGTTCGCGATGCGGCGAGAACGGCGCGTGTGATGAACTGCATCCGATCGCGAACCTCGTCGACGGCCAGACCCCGGTCGCGCCGCAACAGCTTCCAGCAGTACACGTCGGTCGCCACCACCAGCGCATCGACGAGTCGCTCGCGCGCGCCGGACTCGGCCGGCAACCCGGTGGCGTACACCTCCTCGACCCATCTGCGGTGCAGAGCGCGCCCGTCGTTGCACATCAAACGCGCCCGCGGATCGTTGTCCTCTTCAGCCAGCAGGCCTAGAACCATGTCGCCGCGATTCTCGTAATGCTCGATCAGCACGGTCAATGCCTGTGCCGGTTCGCCCGGCGCTGCCGTCCGCTCGGCCAGTGTGTTCTGCCTGACCTGAGCCCAGGTGGCATCGATCAGTGCCTCTCGATTTCCAAAGTGGCGCAGCACGGTCTTGACGGTGACGCCTGCGCGGTCGGCGACTGAGCCCAGCGTGATGGCCAGCGATCGCTCCGCCTCGACGGTGGACATGGCCGCTGCGACGATGGCGGCACGAGTCGCCTGGGTCGTGTCCTTGCGAGCCCGCATTTCGTACCGCCGCGTTTTGGTGTCCATGCTGATGTACATTAAAGCATCATTTGATGTCACCCGCAATGGACATGAAAGTACGCGAGGTTGCCCCACCACGGCCGGGAGGTGTTACGGCGTCTTGAGGAATACGTCGTTGAAGGTGACGGTCCGCAGTTTGCGTTCCCGGATGATGTCGACCAGCTGCGGGTAGACGTGGGTGACCGGCAGATGGTTGAGGTGACCGATCACGATGTTCTGCGGCGTGAAGTACTGATCGGCCATCTTCACGATGTATTCCTCGGTGATCAACGTCGAATCCGACAGCGATCCCGACCAAAGGACGGGCACGCTGTACCCGAGATCGGCGGCCACCGCGTCAACGGCGGCGTTGTGCTTGGCATAGGGCGGGCGCCAATACGGTTTGGCGCCAACGCCGTAGGTCTTCTTGAGGAAATCATCGTTGCGGGTGAGCTGTTTGGCGATCTCGCCTTTGGAGATCTTGGTGCAGTCGGGATGCGACCAGGTGTGGTTGCCGAGTTCGATCTGTCCGGATTCGACCAGCGGCCGAAGCATTGCGAGATTGTCGGTCCACGAGTCATAAATCCCGTTGACGAAAAAGGTCAGCCGGATGCCGGTGTCCTTGGCGAGCTGGGTGTAGGCGCGCACGACTTCGGTGTTGGTGCCGTCGTCGACCGTCAAAGCAAGCAGGTCACCCGAGCCGGGCAGCTGGCTGAGCGCGCCACCGCCGGGCAGTCGGATGCGCGCACTAGGTGGCGGTGGTGGCAACAGACCTGCGACGGTTGGACCGGCAGGCGGCACGGCATCAGCGGGTACCGGAGCCTGTGCGAAGGTCCGCGGCTGCGGGTCGACCATGCACCGGGCCAGACCCACGCCGGCAACTGTGGATATGGCGAGGGACCCAAGGAAACGGCGGCGGCTCAGCTCTGACATTCGACGGCCACAATCATGCGTGAACGCGACTTGGTGCGCCACGAACCAGGAGCGCCCATCTTCGGACTGCTACCTAGGTTGACCAGCAACGACACCACAGCAGCGAACCGTACCACGGCCGTGGCGGATAAACGGTGAGAAGCCCGGCGGGTCGCCCAACTGTTGTGGCAATCACAGCGCCGCAAGCGACGGCGTGTCCTCGATGACGCTGGCGAAGGAACGCAGGCGCAGGCTGTTGCCGACCACGAAGACGCTGGAGAACGCCAGCCTGCGCTGCCGACACCGAGGCCGGGCGACTGCGGTATGCGCCGATCTGCGAACCTGAGATCAGCCACCAAATTGGCGTGGCGGCGACCGCTCAGTTGGAGGTGCCGCGCGAACTAGCGGCCAAGATCGGGGTGTTGATACGAGACGAGGTCACCGGACTGGTCAAATCCGGACTGTGGCAGGCAACCATTGTGCAATCACCAGCATGGGATCCAAACTTCGCAGAGCCCCAACAGTCATGAGACGAAAGGAGAAACGATGACCGTCACGGTTGTCGACGCCGGACCCCGCAGGGTGAGTCGGTCAGTCGAGGTGGCCGCTCCGGCGGCCGAACTGTTCGCGATGGCCGCCGATCCCCGGCGCCACAGTGAACTGGACGGATCGGGGACGGTCCGGGACAACATCAAAGCACCGTCGAAACTTGCTGAAGGATCAAAGTTTTCGACCAAGATGCGGATGCTCGGCCTGCCCTATCGGATCACGAGTACGGTGACCGAGCTCAAGCCGGACGAGGTGGTCGAATGGCGTCATCCGTTGGGGCATCGGTGGCGGTGGGAATTCGAGTCACTCTCGCCCACCCGCACCCGGGTCACCGAGACCTTCGACTACCACACCGCCGGCGCGCTAAAGAACACCCTGAAGTACTACGAGGTGATGGGTTTCGCCAAGGCCAACGCGACCGGAATCGAAGCGACGTTGGCCAAGTTGCGCGACCGCTACGCGGCACCGTAGGTCACGCGGGATCGGTGGCCTTCCACGGCACTACGCCCGAAACCCAGTGCGACAGTTGTTCGACTTGGTCATTGCGGTGCAGGTGGCGCGGCGGTGTCGCGAAGGTTGAGTAAGGGCGACAACGGATCACCACGCGGTCTTCGCGCTCACACATTGCTTCGACGGACGGCCGCGCCTCGTCGCCGAGGGGCTGACCCGACATCCGCCCCGCGACCGCCATCATGACGTCGACTGCCAAGGCGCGGTCTTCGTCGAGTGTTGCGTCGGCGTAGACCTGCAGGTAGGTGAACGGCCACCGCTCGTCGAGCACGCAAAGGCTGATCTTGCCGTCGCGCTCGATGATGCGGGCCTTGCCGCGCCCAGCCATGGTGGACACGAGTAGTTCGTCGTCGTCGGCCGGGATGTAGTAGACGATCGACATGGCCGGCCCGTCGTTGCGGCGCCGGTAACCGAACACCGCGGTGCGGTGGGTGCGGACGAATTCGCGACGCTCGGACGGGAGCATGTCGCGGTCGGTGGGCGCCGTGTACGGCTCTGCGGCCAGAGGCAGGAGCATGACGAAACGTCCTTAGTGGCAGGGGGCGTTGACCCGTGAGGCATTTATGGATACAGTGTGTCCATAAATAGTCAAACTGTCAACCAGGCTTCTCGGGGACGTCCGGCACTTCCGCTGGATCGAATCGTGAGCGCGGCCCTGGAACTCGTCGACGAACAGGGCGCCGATGCGCTGTCGATGCGATCGCTCGCGCAGCGCCTGGGATCCGGTACCGCCACGCTGTACCGCCACTTCGCCAACCGGGCAGAACTGGTGGCGATGGTGGTCGACACGATGCTCGGCGAAGTCACCTTCGACGCGTCGACGACCTGGGATGACGCCTGTACATCATTCGCTCAGGACATGTTCGAGGCACTCGGCCGCCATGGCAACGTGGCCCGGTTGCTGATCGGACAGGTACCGCTGGGGCCCAACGCGGTGCAGCACCGAGAGTCGGTACTGGCGGCGCTGCTCGACAACGGATTCACGCTGGAAAGTGCCGCGCGCGTTTACGCGACGCTGTCGCGCTACATTCTCGGCTTCGCGATGCAGGTCGCCGGCTCGGCAATAGCTGAGCAACACGACGCAGACGTATCGGCGGCCTTCCATCGACTCGATCCGTCCCGTTACCCCGCTACGGTCACCGTTGCCGACGAATTGCCCGTCCCATTGGCAGCCGAATTCAGCTTCGGATTAGGGCTGATGATGGCCGGGTTGACGGCCACCAGGTCCCCGTAAGGTGTAGGCGCTATTCGCCGAAGCCGGTTGGAGGGGGCATCGGGGCAGGCCCGCCCAGGCTAGCGGCGGCGAACGCCGCACCCTGGTCGATCGCCGCAGCATTATCTGCGTAGGTGTTGTGCGCCGCGAAGTTGAGTCCCTCGGAGCACACCGGGTCTTCGGGGGCGCAGATCTTGAGGGTCTTCGCTTGATAGAGCGGACCGATCGCCACTTGTGGCTGGCCGAGAAATTCCATTGCCCGCGTGTTAGGCGTGCCGAACAGGACTACCGACGAGACGTGCTGTGCGACCGCGGGATCCAGTGGTCTGGGCACGGTCGCGGGGTCCACCCCGTCCGGAACCTTCGCCGATGTGACGAAGCCCATGACTGCCGCGCCCTGCGAGAAGCCGGACAGCACCATCTTGGTCTTGGGGCAGGCGCCTGCCATGGAGTTGACGTGCGCGCCCGCATCCCGAATTCCGTCCATGCCCGTGGCCCACGCCTCGCTGGCGGGGTAGTTGACCGAATACACGCCCATCGACTGCGCGCCGATGCGCGGGCGCAGGGCATCGACGAAGGCCTGTCCCGTTGCGCCAAGACCCTCCTCACCGGTACCTCTGGCGTACACCACCTCGACGTCGGGGCACGGCTCAGCGGATGCGGAAGGGGCGGGGGCCAGCATCGAGGCACTGATGACTGCGGTCACGGCCATTGCGGGTCCAAAAAATCGAGCAACCATGCCGATAATGATGCCCAACCCTGTCTAACCCAAAACCACCGCCCTCGTAAACATCAGTAACTTTTTTTGCCAAATTCACCGGACGGGCGGTCCGCCCGGTGCGGGCTTCATACGTGCGGGAGTACTTCGTCGACCAATCGGTGCAAGCTGGCCCAGCCTTCGTCGATCGGAAGCCCGCCGACCAGCGGGTTGACCACCACATCTTTTCGTCCGCTGCGGACCTGGGCGATCAGCTGATCGCAAGTCAGAATCTCGACGATGTTGAGCCGCCGTAGGTCCGCAGCCGAGGCGGCGGGAGTCTCGTTGGGTCGCGGTACCCCGTGCCGTTTCCAGCTGCTGTATTCGGCGGCCTCATTCATGATGAAACCGCCGTAACGAGACCAGGCTTCGTCCGGGTCGGGGTGCAGCAACGTGACGGTGCTGCCGTTTTCGGGGTGATAAGCAAAGCCCGTCTTGCCGTGTTTTTTGAGCTCCTCCTGATACACCACCACCAGTTCAGGCATGGCCATCGGTGGCGAGAACGGCAACCCGAAGCGCGCCGCGCGGCGGGCCGCCGCAGCGCTCATCCCGCCGACGAAGAACATCGGGTGGGGCCGGGTATGCGGCTTCGGCGTCACGTTGACCAGGGCGCCGTCATACTCGAAGGGTTCCTCGCCCCAGGCCTTGAGTAGCACCGACAGGCAGCGGTCCATCAGTGCACCGCGTTGCGACCAATCCTTTCCGGCGGCATGGTATTCCGCAGGGCGATAACCCATTCCGGCCACGAAGCTGAACCGGCCCTGGGCCAGGTTGTCCAGCACGGCAATATCCTCGGCAAGCCGGATCGGGTCGTAGAGGGGCACGATCAGGGCGTTGATGCTGATGCGTACGTTCCGAGTTCGCCAGCGACCGCAGCGGCGAGTAGCAGCGGTGAGGGCAGCCAACCGGTGGCGGCCAGGTGGTGTTCTTCACCGCTGACCGCGGTGAATCCGCTCTTGTCCGCATACTCCGCCATCTCCAGCGCGGCCTGATAACGGCCCACGTGGCGTGCCGACGGATCGGCGATATTTGTCATGTTCAGCCGCAGCGCGGTGAGCAAACCCATGTCATTCGCCGGCCGGCGGCGTGGTCCGCGCGAAGAGCGTTCCCCTGATCATCTGTTTGACCGAGTCCAGCGTGGCGTCATAGGCCTGTTGCGGCAACCTGGCTGCCTGTTCGGACAGACCACGGGTCAGGGCGCAGATGGTTTCCACCGTGGCGGTGGTGTCGGAGGTCAGGATGCCCCGTTGTTCGGCATCTTCGATGATCTCGCTGACGACGTCGCGCAGCGCCCGGGAACCGGGGTAATTCGGGCCGCTGCGCCCGAACTGCCTCGCGCTCTGCACGCGGGTGGCCTGCAGGAACGCGGCCAGATGGGGAAAGTCGCGCATCAACCGTTTGGACTCGTCCAGCACGGCGTCCAGGCGGGAGTTGACGTCGTCGGAGCGGGCGGCGGCGTCACGCAGTCGCGGCAAGACGATCTTTTCGATCTCCTCGCCGGTGGCTTTGAGCAGCTCAGCCTTGTTCGGGAAGTAGTGATAGAGGCTGCCGCTGGTCATCTCGGCGGCTCGGGCGATCTCGCGGATGGACGCCTGCGAGTAACCCACCTCGGCGACGCAGCGCATCGCCGCGTCGATGATGCGTTGGCGGGTCTGCTCGCTGTTCGCGCCCACCGGCCGGCCGAGCTGGGAGCCGACGGTCATGCCGCGCGGATCCGGCCGCCGGTCTGTCGGTCACTCACCGCGTACCTCCGAACGACAGAACTAATTGATCGGTCGAATATATTCGACCATGGTCTGGTCTGCGGGCGCAGAACCCAGGGGGGAGCAGCAGGTGAGGACAGGACCCATATGACCCGGACACAACTGGGCCGTCCCGTCGGTGCCACCGGCGGGGAAACCCGGCAGCGGATCATCATCGCCACCATGAACTGCGTCGCCCAGGTCGGATACTCGCATGCCACGATCCGCGAAATCGCCCGCATGGCGAACGTAACCAGCGCCAGCCTGTACAACTACTTTCCGAACAAGGCCGAGCTGATCAAGGCGACGATTGCGACGAGGAACGACGCCGCAATGCCAAGGCTGCGTCAGGCCGCCCAGAGCCCCGGCGACATCGTCGACCGGATTGAAGCGGTGCTCGACGAATGTGGCCAACTTCTGCGTGAGTACCCGGACCTGGCCGCGTTCGAGTGGGCGATCCGGGCGGAAAACCTCATCGCCGCCGGGGATCAAAGTCAGGAAGTAGGCAATCACAGGTTCGAAACGATGCGCGAGATCATCGACGACGTCGTGGCGGACGCCCGGCGGACGGGCGAACTCGGTGACCACCTCGACCCGGGGGCCGTGACGGAAGCGATCTACGCCCTGATCTACGGCCTGACCGAGCTGGCCGCCACCTTGGCGCCGGAAGATTTCCAGGCTGCGTTGAGTGCATCCAAGGTGCTGGTCAGAGGGGCGTTGTTCGGCCCGGGTAGCTGATCGACTCCCTTGATGCAATCAAGTGATCAATTATAGAGTCGGGCGCACGGAGAGTGGGGTCGAGACTTGACCGAGAGTGTTGAGTGCGCGTTCGACATCGACGCGCTGCGCCAGAAGTACGCGCAGGAGTGCGCCCGGCGATTGCGGCCCGACGGGATCGCGCAGTATGTGGAGATCGCGGGAGAGTTCGCAGGGTTCGCCGACGACCCGTGGGCGGACGAGGCATTCACCCGCGATCCGCTCACCGACGAAGTGGACGTCGCGATCGTCGGAGCCGGATTCGGTGGGCTGCTGACCGGCGTGCGACTACGCGAACTCGGTGTGCAGAGCATCCGGTTGATCGACAGGGCGGCCGACGTGGGCGGCACCTGGTACTGGAACCGCTATCCGGGGATCGCCTGCGACGTCGAGTCCTATGTGTACATCCCGCTGCTGGAGGAACTCGGCTACATACCCGAGCACAAGTACTCAAAAGGCGCGGAGATCTTTGCGCACTGCCGCAACATCGCCGAGCGCTATGACCTGTACCGCGACGCGTGCCTGCAGACCGATGTACACGAGATTCGTTGGGATGCTTCGACATCCCGTTGGATAATCCGTACCAACCACGGCGACGAGATGCGGGCGAAGTTCGTCACCATGGCCAACGGCTATCAGGCCAAACCCAAGCTGCCAGGCATACCCGGAATCAGCGAGTTTCGCGGCCGCATGTTCCACACCAGCCGCTGGGACTACGGCTATACCGGCGAGAAGCTGGAGAATCTGGCCGGTAAGCGGGTCGGCATCATCGGTACCGGGGCCACCGCGGTGCAGTGCGTGCCGCATCTTGGGGCGGCGGCGGAGCGACTGTTCGTGTTCCAGCGGACTCCGTCGTCGGTCGACGTCCGTGCCAACGGTCCAACAGACCTGCAGTGGGCCAACGCATTACAACCGGGATGGCAGCGCCAGCGCATTCAGAATTTTCAGATCCTCACCTCCGGAGGCCGGGCCGAGCAGGATCTGGTTGCCGATGCATGGACGAGCATCACCCGCAAGCTTCCGGTGATGCGCCGCGACACCGACGCAACGGGCGATCTCGCGCGCGACATCGAAATCGCGGACTTCGCGAAGATGGAGGAAATCCGGGACCGCGTTGCTGACATCGTGGCGGACCGCGCAACCGCAGAGGCGCTCAAGCCCTGGTACGGCTACTTCTGCAAGCGGCCCTGCTTCCACGACGACTACCTGCAAACGTTCAACCGCGACAACGTGACACTGGTCGATACCAAAGGCCATGGCGTGCAGCGCATCACCGAAGCCGGTCTGGTGGTCGACGGGGTGACCTATGAGCTGGACTGTCTGATCTTTGCAACGGGATTCGAGGTGGGCACCGACTATTGCCGCCGTACTGGTTTCGAACTGATCGGCCGCGGCGGCGGGACGCTGACCGAACGGTGGCGCGACGGCGTGCGTACGTTTCAGGGCTTGTGCGTCAACGGTTTTCCGAATTGTTTTATAGAAAGCATCGCTCAGGCCGGCCTGACGGTGAATTTCCCCTATTTGCTTGACATGCAGGCCACGCACACCGCGTGGATCATCGCGTGGGCCTGGGAGCACGGTGTCTCCGAGATCGAGGCGACGCCCGGCGCCGAGGCGGCCTGGGTCGAGACGGTGGTAGAGCGCTCCTCGGCGACCGCGGAGCGGGCCAAGACCTGCACTCCCGGCTATTACAACCGAGAAGGTAAGGCGGACGCCAAGACTCGTCAGGGCAGCTTCTTCTTCGGTGGACCCACCGAGTACGCCGACATCCTGGAGGCTTGGCGGGCCTGCGGAGATCTGCAGGGCTTCGAGATCCGCCATGCCAAGGGCGGCCGGTGATCGGCCACCGCAGCTATCCGATCGGCCGGATCAGGGCCGCGACTCGGCGTCGGCGCTCACCAAAGGTGGCGATCATCGGTGCGGGTTTCGGCGGCCTGGGTGCTGCGGTGGCGTTGCGCCGCGCCGGCATTGACGATCTGGTGATCATCGAGGGTGACGACGGCGTCGGAGGCACTTGGCGACGCAACACCTATCCGGGTGCCGCCTGCGACATTCAAAGTCATCTGTACTCGTTTTCCTTCGCGCCCAACAAGTTCTGGAGCCGCACCTACGCCCGGCAGCCGGAGATCCTGTCTTATCTGGAATCGGTGGTCGACGATTTCGGACTAGGTCGCCATCTCATGCTTGACACCACCGTTCGGTCTGCCTGCTGGAGAGCTGATACCCGGAAATGGGATCTACTGCTGGACCGCGGCGCGACCACTGAGACGCTCACCGTCGACGTCGTGGTCTGCGCCGTGGGACTGTTCGGTTTGACGAGGCTTCCCGATATCGCGGGCCTCAGCGATTTCGGCGGCACCCTCATGCACACCGCGCAGTGGGATCACGCTGTGGACCTGACCGGCAAGAGGGTGGCGGTTGTCGGAACCGGGGCCAGCGGGGTGCAGGTGATTCCCGAACTTGCCAAGATCGCCGCGCACCTGACGGTGTTCCAGCGGACGCCGCCGTGGATGGTGCCAAAGGACGACCGCCCCTACAGCGCAAGCGAACTGACGCAATTCCAGCGCAACCCGTTGGCTGTGCGCCGCACCCGCTGGCAGATCTGGAAGTTTCAGCATGACAACACCGCCACGATGGCGGATGACCCGGTGGTGGCGGCCCGGTCGCAATTTGCCACCGCGTTCTTGGAGCGCAGCGTGCCCGACGATCAACTGCGCCGGGTGCTGACGCCGGACTATCCGTTCCGATGCAAGCGCGTGCTGCTGGGCGACGACTTCTACCGGGCGTTGCAGTTGGACAATGTCACTCTTGTCACCGATGCCATCGAGCGGGTCACGACAACGTCGGTGGTCACCGCTGCCGGCGAAGCGGTGGACGTCGACGCAGTCGTGCTCGCCACCGGATTCGAGACATCGCAGTATCTGTCCGGAATCGAGGTTGTCGGCGTCGGGGGACAGCGACTGCACGAGCGTTGGGGCGCGGACCCCAGCGCCTTCCTGGGTGTTGCCGTCGCCGGATTTCCGAACTTCTTCATGCTCTACGGTCCAAACACCAACCAGGGCGGCAACTCGATCGTCTACATTCTCGAGGCCGGCGCCCGCCTGGTGGCGAGCGCGGTATCTCAGATAGCCCGTCGTGGTGGATACGTGGAGGTACGCCCCGAGGCCGAAAAGCGATTCAACGAACGGCTCTCGGCCGATCTGGAACGCAGCATCTGGACCCAATGCACTAGCTACTTCCGTTCGCCGAGTGGCCGCGTCGTGACTCAGTGGCCCTACACAGAGCTCGAGTACGCTCGGCGCACCTGGCGCGTGCGGCCGAGAGACTGGACCCACCGCACCGGCACCGTCCCCGCAGCGGACTGAGCCCGGGCGCCGACCACACATTTGCCGATCGGGGAACACCGGCTCGATTAAATTATCAATTGATTGATTATTTGACAAAAACTGCCCGCCAACCGACGAACCGTGCATACGATCAAGCGATTGATTATAAGTCTGGTTGGAGGTTTGCGATGTCGTATTTGGTGGCGGTTCCGGAATTCTTGTCGGCCGCGGCGAGAGATCTGACAGGAATCGGCTCGGCGCTGGGCGCCGCGAACGCTGCGGCGTCGTTGCCGACTACCGCGATCGTGGCGGCCGCGCAGGACGAGGTCTCGGCGGCACTGGCCGGACTGTTCGCCGGTCATGCCCGCGAATACCAGGCGTTGAGTGCGCAGGTGGAGGCGTTTCATCAGCAGTTTGTGCAGCTATTGACTTCAGGCGCTGGCGCGTACGCTGCGGCCGAGGTGGGCAATGTCAACCCGATGCAGCAGGCGGCGCTCGACCTGATCAATGCACCCACCCGGGCGGTGTTGGGCCGCCCGCTGATCGGCAATGGCGCCGACGGGTTGGCCAGCACTGGGCAGAACGGCGGCTCCGGCGGGTTGTTGTATGGCGACGGGGGAAAGGGTGGATCCGGTGCGCAGGGCCAGACCGGCGGCAACGGCGGTAGCGCCGGGCTGATCGGCGACGGCGGGGCGGGAGGCCAGGGCGGAGCCGGTGTGGGCACCGGGGCGGCTGGCGGCTCCGGAGGTAACGGCGGGTTGCTTTACGGCAACGGGGGCGCCGGGGGGCAGGGAGGAACCGGCGCGGTCGGCGGCGTCGGAGGCGCCGGGGGCAGTGCTGGGCAGGTCGGAGACGGTGGTAACGGTGGCACCGGCGGGTCGGGTCAGACCCCTGGAAAGGGCGGCGCAGGTGGCTCCGGTGGGCAGCTGGCCGGCAGCGATGGCGCGACTGGAGCGACGGGAACGAAGCTCAGCGCGCCGGGCAATCCAGGTGGACCGACGGATCCGGGCAATCCCGGGGGCCCCACGGATCCGGGCAATCCGGGCGGGCCGACTGATCCCGGCAACCCGACCGATCCGTCCGGGCCTAACGCCGTTGATTCAGCCCGCAACGGCGACCTCTCATCGTCCAACGGCGGAACCCTCACCAATAGCAATCTCAACGAGATTTCCGGCATTGACGCCGGCATTAACAATCCGAATGTCTATTGGGTGCACAACGACTCCGGAGACTCGGCGCGCATTTTCGCGGTCGATGCGAAGACGGGCCAGACACTGGCTACCTACAACCTCAGTGGTGCGACGGCCAACGACTGGGAGGACATCGAGGTCGCCAAGGGAGCCGATGGCAAGTCCTATATCTATGTCGGCGATACCGGCGACAACGGTCACTCTCGCAGCAATGTCACCATCTACCGCGTCCCCGAACCGACGGTGACCGGGACCGCGAGCAATCCAACCAACGGGACATTGACCGGCGTCGAGCAAGTTCGCCTCGTTTATCCGGGCAGCGAGAAGCTCAACTCCGAAGCGCTGGCGGTCGAACCCGTGAACCACAACATGCTGGTCATCGAAAAGACCGACGGCAACGTCTCTCGGGTGTACTCGACGCCTGACAGCGGGTGGAGCAGCGCGGGTAGCAGCAGCGCTGCCAAGACGCTAACCCAGGTTGCCACGCTGGATCTGTCGCACGCCAATGGACAGCTCGTCACCAGCGCCGATTTCTCACCCGATGGTTCGCAATTGGCCGTGCGGACCTATGACGACGTCCTGCTGTGGAACCGTGCGACGGGCAGCAGCTCCTGGTCCCCGTTCAGCCAGCAGCCGGTGGACGGGCCGGTGGCGAATGAGCCACAGGGTGAAGCGATCGCATTCCATCCCGACGGGCAGGGCTACGTCACGGTCAGCGAAGGGACGAACCAGACTTTGCATGAGTTCAACATCCGGTAACCGCCCGGCGATATTTAATCAGCGTAAATGCGGGGCCGAAATGCCCAGGACGTGCGCTTAGTTAATCTCAGCCCGATTCTCATCACTCGCGTCTGGTGGTTCGATCGCTAGCATCGTCAAAACCCTTGGACGACAGATGAAAATGAGATACCGATGCTAGACACCGACCGGCCGGCACGTCATTGGCTTCGCCGGGTGCGAATTCCCTGGCTCAACGTGCTGGGCGTCGTCGCCATCATCGTCGCCGCAAGCGCGATCGTGATCAAGAACCTTCCCGACGACCGGGCCAATCAAATTCTCAACGTCTCCTATGACCCGACGCGCGAGTTGTACGCAGCGGTCGATCAAGCCTTCATCGCGCAATACCACGCGCAAACCGGAACCAGATTCGAGATCAAACAGTCTCACGGCGGTTCTGGTCGCCAGGCGCGCAGCGTGATCGACGGCTCGCAAAAGGCCGATGTGGTGTCGCTGGCGCTGATCAGCGATATCGACGCACTGCGCAAGCGTGGACTGGTGGCGGCGAACTGGCAGACGCGGCTACCGAACAACTCCGTGCCCTACATGTCGACCATCGTCTTCCTCGTCCGCAAGGGCAACCCCAAGGCAATCCACGACTGGCCCGACCTGACCAACCGCGATGTGTCGATCGTGACGCCCAATCCACGCACCTCTGGTAACGGCCAACTGAGCATCCTCGCCGCGTGGGGCTCGGTCACGACGCGGGGCGGGACACCGGAGCAGGCGGCCAGCTACGTGCGGTCGCTGTTAGGGCACGTCGCGGTATCCGATGCCGGTGCCCGCGGCGCGGGGGTCAGTTTCGCGACGCAACGGATCGGCGACGTGCAGCTGACATGGGAGAACGAGGCGCTGCGCGAGGCCGCGGCCAACAAAGACGAGCTCGAAATCGTCTATCCGCCAGTGAGTATCCGGGCTGAGCCCGGGGTGGCCTGGGTAGACGCCAACGTCAAAGACCCCAAGGTGGCGGGCTACGCCAAGGCCTATCTCGGCTACTTGTTCACCGACGCCGGACAAGAGCTGGCGGCCCAGTACGGCTATCGGCCGTTCAAGGCCGAGATCTTAGCGAAGCATGTCGGCCGGCTGCCGAATCTTTCGCTGTTCCCGATCACCGCCCTGGCCAAGGACTGGGTAGAGGCACGGGAAAAGTTCTTTGGCGACAACGGGATCTTCGACACGCTCTCGGCACCGCCGGTTGCTGCAACACCGGCGACATAGCAAAGGACTGAATCGTGAGCCGTGCGGTGAACTACAACTGGCTGAAGGGGCGCAGCGATGTCATCGCCGGCCTCACGGTCGCTGCCATCTCGTTTCCCCAAGCGATCGCGTACGCACTGATCGCCGGGGTGGATCCCAGGTTCGGCGTCTTTTCGGCGATCGTGGTTACCGCGATCGCTTCGATCTTCGGGTCGTCCTCGCACCTGATCAACGGGCCGACCAGCGCGATATCGTTGCTCGTTTTCACTGCGCTGGCGTTCATCGACTCGGAGAACACCAAGGAACTCTTCGAAGCATTGTTTCTGCTGAGTGTGCTGGTCGGCGTCTTTCAAATCATCATCTCGGTGTTCAAGCTGGGCAACCTGACCCGCTATATATCCGAATCGGTGATCATCGGCTTCATGGCGGCCGCGGCATTCCTGCTGGCAGTGGGGCAGCTAGGCAATGCGCTAGGGGTGAAGGATAAGGGCAACGGGCACATGCAGGTGCTGCGTCGCGTTTACCTCACCCTGTTCCACGGCGATGCGATCAACTACCGTGCCTTGACGCTGAGCGCCTCGGCTGTGGTCTTGGCCGTCGTACTCCGAAAACTAGTGCAACGCTACGGGTTACCGCAGATCGACATGCTCGCCGTGCTGATCATCACCGGGCTCATTGCCTATCTGGCCGGATGGTCGATTCCGGGTACCGGCGGCCACACCGCGGTCTCGGTAGCCGCGAAGGTGCCACGTAGCCTGCCCAGCCCGCACATCCCCGACGTCAACACCAGCTGGCTGCCTGAGCTGTCGACCGGGGCGTTGGCCATCGCCTTCGTGGGCATCATCGAGGCACTGTCTATCGCCAAAGCCATTGCGCACCAGACACACCAGAAGATCGATTACAACCGACAGATCATGGCCGAAGGCCTGGCCAACCTTGGTGGTGGCTTCTTTCAGAGCTTGCCCGGGTCGGGATCGCTCTCTCGATCGGCGATCAACTTTCAGGCGGGTGCTGCGACGCGTTTCTCCGGAATCGTCTCGGCCGCAACGGTCGCCGTGGCTTTACTCCTGTTTGCGCCGCTGTTGCGCTATGTGCCGCAGCCCGCGCTGGCCGGGTTGCTGCTCGTCACGGCCGCGCGATTGGTCGATTTCAAGAGGCTGATCTACACCTTGAAGGCGTCGCGGTACGACGCCGGGCTGGTCATTATCACGGCCGTCACCGGGATTGCGATCGATCTCGACAAGGCAGTGCTGCTCGGTGTGATCGTGTCGATCGTACTGTTCGTGCCCCGGGCAGCGAAATTACGGGCCACAGAGCTCGTCGTTACCCCGGAACGTGTTGTCCGTGAACGTATTCCGAGTGATCCGCCCGATCCGGAGAATGTGATCTACGATCTGGAAGGCGAGTTGTTCTTCGGGGCCGCACCAGAATTGAATCGTCACCTCACAGAGCTGCTGGAGCGGATCGAGACCGAAGACCAGGGAAAGATCGTGATCGTGCGCCTCAAGCGCGTGCGTCATCCCGACGTCGTGTGCATCGAGCTCATCGAACACTTCCTACGCGAACTGACCGATCGTGGCGTTACCGTGCTGTTGGCGGGTGTGCGTCCAGATACCTTCGCCGTCTTGAAAAACGTTGGTTTCCAGACCTGGTTCCCAAGCGAACACGTCTTCCTGGAAGAGACCCAAGAATTCTCGGCGACGCTCAAAGCGGTGCGCTATGCCCATACCAAGTCAACAGCCGAGCGCCTGGAGGAACCGGACCTGTATTACCTCGTCTGAGGAATCACGGGTTACCGGCCATTACCGCGGCGGTGACGCCGCCGTCGACCAGAAGATCGGTGCCGGTGATGAATGTGGCGTCCGCGCCGAGGAGAAAGGCGGTCGCCGCGGCGATGTCGTCGGGTGTGCCGACGCGGCCGGTTCCGGACATGGCGATCATTGCCCGCATGCCGTCCCCTACCGGTGCCGCGAATTCCTGCCGTCCCATCGCGGTGGAGATGATGCCAGGGCTGATGGAGTTGATGCGGGCGCCGCGGCGGCCCCATTGTGCGCTGGCGGCGCGAACCCGAATATGATTGGCGTGCTTCGCGATTGGATACGCCAAAAATGGATCGGTAATCCGGCTGATGAAGTCCAAGTGCAGCAAATCGTCTGGCGGGTTGTGGGCCAACGCCTTTTCTTTCTCGGCGCTCAGGGGCGGGACCATGTGGCCGGACATGCTGGCGATCACTACGCCCGCGCCGCCCGTCGCAATGACTTCACCGAACTCCTGTAGCACCAGCGCGACGCCGAGCAGGTCAACCGCCAGGATTGCTTCGGCTGAGGCTTGGGACGGAGAGAGCCCGGCGGTGTGTGCCAGTTGCGCGACGTTGCCGAGGGAGGCAGCGAATTCGGCGAGCGCATGAACTGACTCGCTTGACGCGACATCGACGCGCTGGCTCTCGACCGTATAGCCGTCCGCGGCCAGGGAATCGGCTACTGAGGTCAGTGTGTGTTCGTTGTTGTCCGCTAACAGCACAGTCTTGCCGGGACCCAGCCGCCGAATGATGGCCTGGCCCATGCCGCCCACGCCTATCACGGTCAAAACTTCTGTCACTGCATCTCCTTAGCCCAGGCGATATGTCCTTCGAAACCAAGTGAATTCGCCATCTCCCGATAGCGATCGCGGAGATTACGATAAGCCGTGTTGTCGCCCAGCCCTTTCGCCAGCAGCGCCCGCATCCGCAACAGCCAGATTTCATTGATGATGAAACCTGGCCCGGTTGGCACCGCTGCCAACCGCTCGATCGCGGCCCGGGCCTCCGCAAGGTCGGTGAGACCACCTCGGCGCAGCAGCGCCTCAACCAGAGCAGCGACAGCCGCCGCGCGCGTTAACGTCTCGCCGGAGACATAGTCCATCTCTACGGCGTTACGAGCGAGTTCGATCGCGGCGTCGAGATCGCCGACGAGCATCTTCTCGTTGGCGAAATGGGTGTCGATGAACCCGATTATTGCCATCGTAAAGCGCTCGTGCACAGCCGCTTCGCGTGCCGTC
>JAVROG010000563.1:0-4300 GCA_032162865.1 Mycobacterium sp.
GTCTGGGCGTGCGTCTCGAAACGTCCCGCCATGGCCCGCATTGCATGCGGGTCGGTCATAAAGCGTGTTGCCATGTTGCATTTCTCCTTGCTACGTAGTGCCTTGATGTCTGTTAAGACTCGATGGCCGATCGGCTGCACGCGAGTGCAACGTCCGACCGGGAATTACGGACGATCCTCCTTTTCCATCAGCCGGTGGCCACCGGGCTGCGTAGCGGTCGGAAGGGTGTCAAACCAGACCACGATGTCTGGATTGACGGCGAATGCAGGTGGCCCGAAGCTTCGGCCCCGACCAGGCCGTCAAACTTCGAAACCACCGCCAAACGGGAGGTCGCCATGGAGCTCATGTCCCTAGCCATCCGTCCCAAGTCTCAAACGGCCAGATTCGTCAGCCAGCGGCGGCCGCGTTGGCGGCCTCGGTGGCGGCGTACGAACCCGAACTGGTTGTCAATGTGTTAACAAACATCTCATGGATCGCCGCGGCTTGGGCGCTAACGGCCTGATACATCTGGGCATGCGCGGCGAACTGAGCCGCGGTCAGGGCAGACACCTCGTCAGCTGCTGCCGGCACTACCCCCGTGGTGGGAGCCGCGGCGGCAGCGTTCTGAGAGCTCATTGTGGTGCCGATACCCTGCAAGTTTCCGGCCGCAGCGGCCAATGCTTCGGGTTGTGTGGTCACGAACGACATGGTGGTTCCTCCCTAAGTTCATCCCCAGCGACCGCTCTGTCCAGAGCCTAGATGACTGCATGGCGCGCGGTCGCCTTCGTCGCTACCGGTTAGCGATTGTTCACTTAACGGCATGACGAATTCACCTGCTGTAACGACACAGTAACAGCGCTTGACCTGGATCGGAGGTCCCTGACAGACACTTCACAGGACGTTAACGCCCCACCGGCTCGGCGCGGTCGCAAAAAGCTCGTTGGCCAGCCTATTCACCGTAGATGAACGGCGTCGCAGCACAAGTCGCCGGCTAGCAGACTCGGCTCGTCCAGGTCGCGCTCCGAGCCGCCGCACTATATATATTGCGGTCTTTTCGGGCCGGGCGGACCGGAGCTCGGACCGGAAGCGAGCTCGGCCTACGAGCTGGGAAGCTCGGCCTTGTGCCGCGGGCAGTATGCGTCGATGCTCGCGCCGACGAAGAACCCGGCGTGATACGCCGGCATGCTGCTGCTATTGAGCACGTCGTTCGCCACCTCGTTGGCCGACGTGCCGTTGTCGAGTTTGACGCAGACGAAATGGCCAGCCTCGATAGGCTGCGCGTTCGATACCTGGTCCGTGATGCCCTCGGACCTCAAGGTCGCCAGAAATCTGTCGTCAGTCGTGTCTGCATGGGCGGTAGCGACCGTCAGCGGACCAAGCAAGGCCAGCAGCAGCACAGTCGCGATACGACGCGCAGACATCCAGATGCTCCCGCGATCGGTTGACTTGCTGGCGTAAAGCCGAAGGGCGGACGTCGGCGGCGTCGACTTACCGACTTACCGCCTTCCAATTTTCGCGCTCGCTAGGCGCCGGTTCTAGGTCTGCGGCCAGTTGTCGATGTCTGTTTACCCAGCGTCTGCTTTCCATCTGGAAGAGAGACGAAGCGCTGGTCGAGAAGCTCCCGCAGCGCGACCGGATGCGGATCATCGTTCACATTGAGGTCGCTCGCACGACGCTGGAAATTAATTCTCGAAGGAGCGAAGTTGCAGTAGGGTTTCACCCCGCGGATGACTTTCCGAAGCCATTTCTCGCCCACCGACAGCCAGCATGAATGGCTCGGTCGCGGTTTCCGCGGATTTTGGCATATGAAGGAACAGAATTGAATCCCAGCCTGTTGGGGGCCTGTCCGTACGCCCTGGCCACCGTCGCGCTGATGCTGGCTGGGTGCGGCAGTGGCACTGGCGGTGGCAACGAAGCAAGTGCGCCGAAGTCACCGGCCGGCACCTCGGCGGCAAACGTGAGTTGCGGCGGTAAAAAGACGCTGAAGGCCAGCGGATCGACGGCCCAGGTCAACGCGATGACGCGGTTCGTCGAGGCATACGAGCAAACTTGCCCGGGTCAGGCGCTCGACTACACCGCAAACGGGTCGGGTGCTGGCATCCGCGAATTCACGGGCAGTCAAACTGATTTCGGGGGTTCGGATTCGCCGTTGAACCCGAGTGAGTACGCCGCTGCCCAGCAACGCTGCGGCTCGCCGGCGTGGAACCTGCCGGCGGTGTTCGGGCCGGTCGCCATCACCTACCACGTCAGTGGTGTTTCGTCGTTGATTCTTGATGGTCCGACGGCAGCCAAGATCTTCAACGGCACCATCACCAGCTGGAACGATCCCGCGATGGGCAACGACGGCACCGCAGCGGCCGTCAAGCGCACCGACGGGGCGATTAGCTATAACGAATGGTCGTTCGCCCAGGCCGAGCACCTCGACATGGCGCAGATAATCACGTCGGCCGGTCCAGAGCCGGTATCGATTGGCCCAGATTCCGTGGCGAAGACGATTGCGTCGGCCTGGATCATCAACAACAGCAACGACCTCGTCCTCGACACCATCTCGTTCTACCGGCCGAATCAAGCCGGCTCCTACCCCATCGTGCTGGCGACCTACGAGATTGTCTGCTCGAAGTATGCCGACGCCCAGGTCGGCGGTGCAGTCAAGGCTTTCCTGCAGAGCACCATCGGCGCCGGCCAGAATGGGTTGGCGGACAACGGATATGTCCCTATTCCAGACGCGTTCAAGTCGCGGTTGTCGACCGCGGTCAACGCCATCTCTTGAGCGGTGGCGCTTGAGCGGGCCAGGGTCAGGTAGAAGAGACTGATGGAGGATCCATCCACGGGCTCGTTCGATCCGTCCACGTTGCGCGAAGCGATGACGCGGCGGTTATATCGCCGGTCAATTGCCGCGGGCCAGATCACCGTGCCGGCCGTTCCGGCCATGATCGACGACTACCTCAAGATGTGTGACAACATTTTTGCCAGCGTCGGCGCACAACAGACGGCCGAGGAGGCTGCCCAGCTCAAGTCGACGTTGGAAGCGGAGCTGGCCCGCGCCTACGGCGCTTCCCAACGTTCGAACATCGTCTTCTCGTTCCACGCTCCTTTTGGAATTGGCGTCAACTATCGCGTCAAAGCCGAATGGCTGACGGTCGCCGGTGACTACGACACCTGGGTTGGCGCGCGCCAGGGGCCGCTGTTCGGGACTGAACCGGACGCGCGCGTGTCGGCGCTGGCCGCGCAAACAGCCGATCCGCGGACTCATCGGGTGCTCGATATCGGTGCGGGAACCGGCCGCAACGCCCTGGCGCTGGCACGACGCGGACACCCGGTTGACGCGGTGGAAATCACCCCGAAGTTCGCTGAAATCATTCGTGCCGAGGCCGAGCGGGAATCGCTGGACGTGCACGTCATCGAGGGCGATGCCTTCGACGCCATGGACGGAATTCGATCCGACTATCAGCTGATCGTGGCCTCCGAGGTCACGCCCGAGTTCCGCACGACGCAGGAGCTACGCGGCGTACTCGAGCTCGCCGCCGATTGCCTGGCTCCCGGCGGGCAGTTGGTGTTCAATGCTTTCTTGCCGCGTCCGGGCTACATCCCCGACAGCGCCGCATTGGAGCTCGGGCAACAGTGCCACACCATGATTTTCACCCGCGACGAGATCACCAGCGCGGCGCACCAGCTGCCTCTGCAGCTGGTGGCCGACGATGCCGCCGCCGAGTACGAGAAAACCCATCTGCCACAGGGGGCCTGGCCGCCCACGAACTGGTTCGCCGGCTGGGCCAATGGTCTCGACCTGTTCGATGTCGAGCCCGAGGAATCTCCGATCGAATTGCGCTGGCTCGTCTACCGGAAGACCTAGCAGCGTTAGGTTTTCGCTTCTTCGGGCTCGAACTGCGGGCAGTACACCTCGATGGCCGCGCCGACAAAGTAGCCGGACTCGTAGGCCGGCATAGTGCTGCTGTTCAGCACATCGCTTGCCACTTCGTTAGGCGTCATGCCCTGCTCGAGTTTCGAGCAGACGGTATGGCCGGCCTCGATCGCGTGCGAAGGCGATACGTGGTCTGATATGCCCACATTCTGCAGCAGCGTGAGGAATTTGGAGTCAATCGTGTCGGCGTGAGCGGTGGCTGGGGTTCCCAGCGAGGTGCCCAGCGAGCCGAGCAACGCGCACGTCGAAACGAGAAGGCGCACACGCATATTGATCCTATCTTTGAGCTGAATTTCGTTGAGTCTGCGATCAGCCGGCGTGCATCGGGCGGGGCATGATGGTTGGTTTGAACCCGTAGCGGGGACCTGCGCCGGCGCCGCGCCCGCCCCCACCACCGAC
>JAVROG010000564.1:0-3226 GCA_032162865.1 Mycobacterium sp.
CGGGCGCCGCCGTCGAGTTGGTGACCTGCATGTCGAATGCCAGGTGATATTTGTCGTCGGTGCCCGGGAAGGGGAACGTCGGCCGGCTGATCGGGGTGACCGTCAACGGGGTGAATGCGTCGGGAACCGTGATGCCTGCGAGGGGATCGGTTCTTTCCGGAGGATTCGTGGGCCCGGCGGATTGTTTCGGCGTAGACGTGCAGGCGGCAAGAACGAGCATGATCCCCATGATTGCCAGGCTTTTCCAACGCGGTGTCTGGTTTCGTCGTTGCCGCTTCGCCATCTAGTGCGCCTCCTCGGTCAGCCCGGCTGAGCATAATCTTCCCGCCCAGCCTTCCGGCTGCCTACCATGCTGGACATGATCAACACGCGGATAATCGGGCTGGGCGAATACCGGCTCAGCGCCGATGAACCCGGCGTACTCATGGCCCGCTACATCACTTCGGCCTCGCGCGCGATCGGTTCCGGTCGGGCCAGGGGAGACACATCTGACGGCTTCGCCGGTCACTACCGCATCCAATATTTCGATGCCGCAGGCGAATTGACCGGTGACCTTGACTTAAACATCCAGCAGACCGGCGAGTCGTACCGGTTGACCTGGCGACACCGTCGCGAAAATGTCCGGCTTCCCGTGGCGGTCGGTGACGTGGTCTACGAAGGTATTGGGCTGCTGACCGACGACAACACGATGGCAATCACCTATTGGATGTCGGAAAAGCTCGCGGCCGCCGAAGCGCGACCGCTGCTCTGAACGTCACTGGCGCCGAATGGCGCAGCACCTTGCTCCCTCGAGTCGCGATTGGATCACGACATGAAATCGCTAGTCCAAAACAACGATAACGAATCTCCAACCATTCGGGCGGTGGTCTGGCTGCGGCGGACCCCGGGGGCATTGCGAGCGTGACCGTTGCTGCATGCGAACAGCGGACGCTGGTGCTGACCGCGTTTCCGGCCGAAGCCGACGCGGTGCTGGCCCACACCATGCTCGACCCGAATCCTGTTGAGGTTCATGACAATCAGTACTACTACCGCGGTTCGATTGCCGGCAAGAAGGTGATCGTGGCGATGACGGGCATCGGGCTGGTGAACGCGACGCGCGTCACCGAGGCCGCCTTGACCCACTTCACGTGTGCGTCGTCGGGTATCGCCGTTGGGGCAGTGGTGTTTTCGGGGGTTGCCGGTGGGGCCGGCCGTACCAGTATCGGCGATGTGGCCGTGCCGGCTAGGTGGACGCTCGACAACGGCGCAACCTTTGCAGCGGCCGATCCCGGCATGGTGGTTGCTGCCCAAGCCCTTTCCGTCAACCTCAGCGGTATCAACAACCTGGGCAACCCGATCTGTTTGTGCCGCCACGTGCCTACCGACAAGCTGATCGACCTGAAGCGCCAGCCCCAATTGTTTGTCGGCGGCGATGGTTATAGCCACGACTCCAACAACGGCCAGGCCTTTCCGTGTGTGCCCAACAGCGGCGACGTGTTCGGTTGCCAACCGTGCAGCCCGCCTGGTCGCTCGCTGTTGTACACCGGCAACTTCTTCAAGGCCATCGGGCCATTTGTGGCCAAGGGACTGCTCAGCAATCTGAACATCCAGACGGCCGAGAACCCGGCCTTCGACGCGGTGGACCAGGAAACAGCAGCGGCGTTGGCGGTCGCCACGGCGCACGGAGTTCCGTTCCTGGGTATCCGCGGAATGTCGGACGGGCCGGGCGACCCACTGGGCCTGCCGGGCTTTCCGTTCCAATTCTTCTTCTACAAGCAGATTGCCGCCGAGAACGCCGCGCGGGTGGTCAAGGCGTTCCTGGCCAATTGGGCTGGTGCGTGAAAACTGTTGCAGTACAGAGATTGTGCCAGTCATATGCATCACGCCAGGGCCATCGGGTCGGCCTGTTCAATTCGCAAAAGCGATATGAGGGTCCTGAATAATTCGGCGTGGCGGTCGGGTGTCAGGTTGATCTGTCGTGGATGATTTTTGGTGTGCAGGGTCATTCTGATGCTCAGCGTGATTTGTTGGATGCCGAGTCGGTAACGGGTCATCTTCTGAAGCCGCACAGTGTTTTTGGTTTCATGGCCGTGCATCGCGGGGAGCTGTTTCCCGATAAGTTGTTCGCTGATCTGTTCCCTAGCGGGCGAGGCCGGCCCAGCGTGCCCTCCGACGTAATGGCCACGGTGATCACCTTGCAGGCCCTGCACGGGTTATCCGACAGCGAGACCGTCGATGCGGTCACGTTTGATCTGCGCTGGAAAGCCGCCTGCGGGCTGCCGGTGACCGCGGGTGCGTTTCATGCCACCACGCTGACCTACTGGCGGCGCCGACTGGCTGCCTCGCAGCGACCCAACCGGATCTTCGACGTGGTCAAAGAAGTCGTGGCCGCAACCGGGGTCCTGGCCGCAAAGACACGCCGGGCGTTGGATTCCACGGTGCTTGAGGACGCGGTGGCCACCCAAGACGCCATGACCCAGCTGATCGGCGCCATCCGCCGGATACGCCGCGACGTGCCCGGTGGAGCTGCCGTGGTTGCCCAGCACTGCAGTGCCCACGACTACGACGACCCCGGCAAACCCGCGATCGACTGGGACGACGCGACAGCGCGTGACCTGCTGCTCGACGCCCTGGTCAATGACGCCGACCGGGTGCTGGCCGAGCTACCCGATCAGCAGGAGCCCCGGGCAGCCGAGGCAGTGGCGTTGCTGGCCCTGATCGCCGGCCAAGACGTCGAACCGGCGGAAGGTTCGGACGGCACCGACGGTCACTGGCGTCGCACCGGTAAAGTGCCGCCCGACCGGGTGATCTCCACCGTCGACCCCGAAGCCCGCCGCGTGCACAAATCACCACATCGCGCATACGACGGCTTCAAAGCGCATGTGGCCGTGGAACCCGACACCGGCATCATCACCAACTGCGCACTGACCAAAGCCGCCGGCGCCGATAACCACGAGGTGGCCGTCGGCCTCAATCTTTTGGCCGAAGAACCCCTTTCGGTGACCGTCCTGGCTGACGCGGCATACGGGTCCGGCGAATTCCGCGCTCAACTGGCCGCACATGGTCACACTGACCGGGTCGATCCGCCACGGGCGCGCACCATGTTCGCCGGCGGGTTCACCGTCGATGATTTCACCGTCGACCACAACAACCGCACCGCCACCTGCCCCAACGGTCTCACCCGCCCAATGAGCCCCTCCGGAGGAGTCTTCTTCGGCAAGGCTTGCCACGACTGCCCACTACGTGC
>JAVROG010000565.1:0-8254 GCA_032162865.1 Mycobacterium sp.
GCCTCAGCCGGTTTCCCGCGTAGTCAATCAGGGTAGCTGTGATGAACACGAACCACTTGAACGGAGAACTAGTGACCACTGCGGAACAGCCGTCCCCGGAAGGATCCGAACAACCGCCCCAAGCCACAGAAGACGACGGGCTCGACGAAAGCGACGAAGAAGCAGCCGCTGACCCGGCTTCTGAGGGTGATAGGGCGCAGCACAGCTAAGATGCGTGCCCTTGATCCGGGCCGCTTCATTGGTACCTGAAATGTGTTGCGGGACGGAATGTCTGACAGCTAGGACGTAGGCATGCGGTGGAAGTTTGTGCACGACGCGACTCGCCGCGATGGCCTGCGCTTCGCCGCCAGAACGGGATTCATCGTCAGCGCCGTCATCCATCTGCTCATCGCCTATCTGATCGCCCGCATCGCCTGCGGCGGCTCCGCCAACGCCGACCCGTCCGGGGCTCTGGCTACCGTCGCGACCAGCGGCGGCGGCGAAACCGCGTTGTGGGGCCTGGCGCTGGCGCTCGTTCCCTTGATGTTGTGGCGACTCGCAGAGGCCTTGATCGGTCTGCACCCGGCCGAGGGATCGGAGTCCAATCCACAGGACGCGAGCGTGGCCAACCGGTTGAAGGCTCTTGGACTAATGCTGGTGTACTGCGGCGTTGGCGTGACCGCGGTGCGTTTCGCTCTCGGCAACCGGCAGACGAGCGGTCAGCAGACTGTCGGCATCAGCGCCAGGTTGATGCAGTCGGGCTCGGGTCGGGCGGTGCTGATCCTCGGAGGCGCGATCATCGTCATTATCGGCGGCTATCACGCGTACAAGGGAGCGTCGCGAGGGTTTCTCACCGACCTGACCAATCGACGCACAGCGGTCACCGTGCTCGGCGTATGTGGTTATGTCGTTGAAGGTTTGGTGCTGTTTATTGCCGGCGTGCTGGTGATCAAGGCCTCGATCGACGTCGATCCCGGGAAGGCAGGCGGTCTGGATGCCGCCGTGAAAACCCTTGCCGCGACACACATCGGGATGGTGTTGCTCATCTTCGCATCGTTCGGTTTCGCGGCCTACGGTTTGTACAGTCTTGCGCTGACGCGTTATTCGCGGATGTGACTCTTGGGTGGGAATCCGGGTGACGCGGCGCTCCAGCTGGGGCCGTATCCGATCGACACCTCCAGCGGGACATCAAGTGGGTACACGCAACACATCTGTTCGTGGACGTACGTCGCCAACGTGTCGCGCTCGCCTGCGGCCACCTCGAACACGAATTGGTCGTCCGCCTGCAGCAGCAGGCGCGACTTTAGGCCGACGGCCTCAATCGTCTTATGCACGTTGATCATTGCCACCTTGACGACGTCGGCCGCGCTCCCCTGGATTGACGTGGCGAGAGCGGCGCGCTCGGCGACCGCTCGCGCCTGACGATCATTGCTGTCCAAGTCCGCCACGTAGCGTCGGCGGCCCAATAGTGTCGCTGCGTACCCCAGCCTGCGGGCATCGTCGATAACAACGCGCAGATCCGCATCGCCGCTCAGGTGGCCCGTGATACGCGCTTCCAACTGGCGGTAGCCCGCGATCATCAGCTCGGCATAACCGTCGCCGGCTACGAACGCATCGCGCAGACTCTGGCCGGGGAGGGCCGGTAGTTCGTGCAGATTCGGTTCCGATGACGAAAGCCCTGATGTGGTCTGGTGGAACGTGGCATGTACGCGTCGGTCGGCTGCGATGGAATTCAATAGTTCGGCGACGTTGGCCCGAACCGGGATAGTGCCGTCCAAGCGGCTCAGCAGCGCTCGATCCACAGCGATACCCGCGGTTTCCATCTCGGCCAATACCCGCTGGACCGGCAGCTCCAGTCGCCCGAGCAGCGACGAGGAGTCGATACGCGCCAGCTCCTCATCCAGCACGTCAGCCAAGTCAAGCACCGCACAGGCCTGAAGGATCAGCGCTTGCACGGCCCGCTGGTCAGTGCCGCCCGGGTGGGTCAGCGTGGCAAACTGTTGTTGCTCAACAGCTTCCGCAGGCAATGCGCATCGCATGTGGTGCACCATTAAATCGTTGAGCGCAAAATTCCGGCGTTCGGGTTGTAGGAGGTGGGCCGCCAGCACCGTGTCGGATGTGATACCACGCAGCGTCCAGCCGCGGCCCGCCAACGCGTGCATCGCGGACTTCGCGTCATGGACCGCCTTGGGTGGGCCCGGATCCGCAAGCCAGGACGCCAACGCCGCCTCATCGTCTGCAGTTAGATCGGCGATTTTTATGAAGCGGCCGTCCCCGTCGGCCGCGACAATGGCCATGGCGACGGCCTTCGCGTCAACGGAAAGACCGGCGGCCGCGACAGTCAGGCCGAACCGATTCCCCAGACTGTGCTCCGACAGCCAGGCGGCGAGTTCATCGGCTTCCAACGCCCGCCCACGTACGTCGAAACTGTTCGACACGCTCATTCATCCTTGGTCATGATCTGCTCGCGACGGTCGCGATTCGTTGTCACCGGCTACTCTGGCGTATTGGCAATTGCCGGATGGCACCGGCTCTTGCCTCATCCAGACGAGGAGTGCCTCAACCATGACTACCACGGCAGACAAAGCAGCGGCAGAGACATTCGAGGCAGCGTGGAACCGCTGGCACAGTGAGCGCGAAAGTTACTACGGGGATCCGCTGGGCTGGGTCAGTCTCACCGGCTTGTATTGGCTCACTGATGAATTCGAGGTTGTGGCCGACTTGCCGGGCCGTTGGCGGGCGGATGCCGGCGCCGTGTATGTCCAAGGCATCGACGGAACCGACCGACTCGAACCCGTCGAAGGTGCACCGGGACTGCTCGTCGACATCGGCGATCGCCGGATCGAAGTCATTCGCCGGACCGGCTCGGCAGCGTTGCGGGTGCACGACCCGAAGTCTCCGCATCTGCGGACGTACCGGGGCATACCCACCTATCCTCCAAGCGAACAGTGGTGTGTCGCAGGCACGTTCACGCCGTACGAGCAGCCGAAAACGGTGACGACAGGTGCCGTCGTCGAGGGACTCCAGCACCATCTCAACGCGGTTGGCGTGATCGACTTCTTACTTGCTGGTGTAGCTTTGCAGCTCGTCGCATCCGGTGCAGCCAACGGCGCTCTCCAGGTGCTGTTCACCGACGCAACCAGTGGCGTGACGACATATCCCGGTGCCAGATCCCTCTCCATTGCCGAACCGGCCACCGACGGGAAGGTGACGCTGGACTTCAACCGGGCGGCGAACTTGCCGTGCTCCTTCACCGACTATGCGACGTGCCCGGTGGCACCGGCCGCGAACAGGCTGCCGGTTGCTGTGGAAGCGGGCGAGAAGAACCCTCGGTGAGGGCCGCCCCGTCAGCCGCGACCCTGATTTACCGGAGCCCGGGCGGGGTAGAGGGAAAGTAACCACTGGCCCGCGCGGACGGAGCCGGGAATCGGCGAATGCAGCCGCTTGCATGGCTTGCGTAGGCTGAAACCGGCACCGACGAGGAAAGATTCGCTACTGATGAATGCAACGGTTACCCGCGAGGCTGAGAACGCCATCACCGACATCGCCCAGCGCCACGGGATCTCCCGCGAGGCGGTACTGGCCCTGTTGTTTGCTGTCCATGCGGGCGGCGGGACCATGGCCCAGTTCTCCATTCCCGAACTCGGCGGATCCGGGCAATGGATGCGGGGCGGGATGACCATGGTCGGCAACATGTTCGACAATGCGCTCAAGGCGCGCGTGGAAACGCTGTGCGGCGAGCTGTCGCAACTGCTTGCCTCAACCACAGTGTTTGTCGCCTCCGGCGCCCAATCGCAATCCCAGTCCGGGTTCACCTCGGCCAACTGGTGGCCGGCTGACCTCGGCGTTCCTAGTTCGTCCGGGGGGCAGAACAGTGCGCGCTACGCAGTCTTTCCGAGCACCCGGCGGCTGGCGATTCAGGTAAACGGTGTCACGAAGGTTTTTGACACCGGCGAGCACCAGATCAACGGTGTGCAACAACAGCAAAGCGGCGGACCGGGGTCCGTGACCTTCACCAGCCAGTTCGGCACCTTCGGCGTAGCAAGCCTGCACGAACTCGGAGCACAACAGGTCGCGGAAACACCTACCGCCGCACCCGCCCCCCAGCACCAGTCCAACCCGGTACCGCAATCCGCACCCCGGACAGCACCGCCCGAGCCCCGCGGGTTCGGGGATGCCGCGGGAGTTGTCGCGGCTATCGAGTCGCTGGCCGGGCTACATGAGCGCGGCATCCTCTCCGACGAGGAGTTCGCCACGAAGAAGGCCGAACTGCTCGGTCGACTCTGAGGCCCGACTGCGCGCCATGGCCACCGTCGTCGCCTTTCACGCCCACCCGGATGACGAGGTGATCCTCACCGGCGGCACCCTCGCGAGAGCGGCGGCCGCTGGGCACCGTGTGGTCGTCGTCACCGCAACGGATGGCCGGATGGGCGAGGAGGCTGACGACACACGCATCAACGAATTACGGTCCAGTGTCGGCATTCTCGGGGTACACCGGGTGGAGTGCCTGGACTACGCCGACAGCGGGTTTGGACCTGACTTCTACCCGGACCCGCCGAACCGGGTCCGCTTCGCGCGTGCCGACGTTGACGAGGCCGCCCGGCGACTCGCCTCGATACTGCGCGCCGAAGACGCGCAGCTACTGCTCACCTATCAGAACAACGGGGGTTACGGCCACCGTGACCACGTGCAGGTCCATCACGTCGGCAAACGTGCCGCCGAAATGGCCGACACTGCAAGCGTACTCGAGGTGACGATGCCGCGCGAACTGCTCACCCGGATCGCGGACGTTGCCCGGGTGCTGCGACTGCCGGCACCTTACGAATCCGATGTGGCACGAACGGCATACGCGCCGCGGGCGACCATTACCCATCGCATCGACGTTCGTCGGTTCGCGCGACAGAAACGTGATGCCCTTGCGGCCCATCGCTCCCAGATCGGTGACGGGTTGAACGCGCGCCTCTTCGACGTACTGCTTTGGTTGCCGCCGCGCGTTTTTGGTTTGATCTTCGGCCACGAGTGGTTTGTGGATCCAACGGCGCCCGCGGGAACTTTCCGGGGCGACATCTTCGACTGATCGGGGAATAGTCGCACCGAGCCCACATGTTCAGCCCCACATGAAAGCTTTCACCGAATCCGAGCGTCAAGAATTTCTCGCCGATAAGCACGTTGCCGTGCTCTCCATCGATGCCGCCGGCGACCGCCCGCCGGCCAGTGCCCCGATTTGGTACGACTACACACCCGGCGGCCACATCCGATTCAACACCGGCGGGTCAACCCGCAAGGCCAGGCTGATCGAGAAGGCCGGCGCGGTGACGTTGGTGGTGCAACGCGAGGAGCCACCGTACCAATACGTGGTCGTGGAGGGCACCGTGATCGAAACCTCCACACCCACACCCGTGGACGTTCGGGAAGCTATCGCCATCCGGTACCTCGGCGAGGAAGGTGGACGCGCATTTGTCCGCAGTCTCGACGGTCAAGCCAGCGTGTTGTTCACCGTCCGTCCCGACCGTTGGCTCACCGCGGATTTCTCCGACGATCTCTAGCGGCGGCGCATTCGCTAATTGACGGGTTCAGCCGGGATCGTGTAGTTCAGGCAGACCGTGGTGCCCCCGGAGCGGGCATTGATGGTGCAGTGGTCGGCGAGGGCGTGCATCAACATGATGCCCCGGGAAGCATGGGGATCGTCTGGCCGCCGTCGCGCTGGGCGGTGCCAGGTGCCTCGATCGCTGACGGACACGCTGATCGTCTGTGCCGCGGAATCGTAGCTGGCCTGAAGCTTCATCGCGCCCACCCCGTGCTGGTCGCGGTAGGCATGCTCAACACAGTTGGCCAGGGCTTCATTCACGCTCAAGACGATGTCGTCACGAATCTCTGCAGGTCCTTGCACCCGTTGTTGCAACCAACGATCCAATGAGCGGCGCAGGGCTGCCGCGGTCATGGCATCGGCTGCACCTGCACAGCTCAACCGCACCGGGTTGGCGGCGTTAGGTGGGTGGACGCTCATACCTAAGCCATACCCACGAGTGGGCCTGGCGATAACCTTGTGCGGGTTTCTATTTGGCCACAACGGAAATCGACCTGTCTAGCCGTCGACGTAATCCATCGGCCGTGCGTCTCCATGCCCTTGGTCACGATGTGCCACGGCGGTGACCAACGCGGTCCCATTTTGCATGGTCCCGACGATGTTGACCTCGTCGTTGACAGCGAACCGGGGAGCGGCGCCGATCGGCTGACTGCCACCATTGGTGATGGCGAGCGTGTCAGAGGTCACTACGTAGGTTTGGGTATATCCGTCGGCGCTGCGCGCGGTTATTGAGCCTGCCGACACGGCAACCAGGGTGCCTTCCTGGCTGACCGGCTTCGTGGCCTGCGGCGGCGGCGCAGCATAGGTAACCCGTTCAGGGCTGGCCGTATCGACCAACGACCCGGCCACAATCGCGGCAAAAACCGCCACAGCCAGGACGGAAGCTGAAAAATATCCCCTGACGTCTTTGTTGCGAGATTGAGCGATGAGGTGGTGTCTGGAGCTCATGGCGGTCCTCTTCCATGCGGTTACATGTCCGACAACTCTTTGCCCGCCATCGAGTAGGTCGCTGATCAGGAGTTACCCGAAGCGCTGCGCCGATAAACAGCCCGGTCCGAAACCGTCCGGCGGAATATTCCGGCGGCAGCCTAGGTTGACTCGCTCGACGGTGTCGGAGCTTCCCCCGGGTACCACATCAGAACTGTCGCTTCGAGCGACCACTTGCCGAGAGGCGAGAAGACGGCACCGTCCCATCTTTTCCGCCGTCCGATCCAAAGCGCGGCGGACGAATTGACGGGGCTCCGCCAGCACTGGACATTCCCGCATGGGACACTTTGCCGTGAGGCAGCGCGGTTTGGGGGAGGTGAGAGCCAGCAATGGCTGACATCACCGCGTTGATCCTGGCCGACCATAACTGGTTCCGCGAACAATTCGCCAAGCTGGACGCCCTGCAAGCCGAGTCGCCGGAAGACCGCACGGCGCTGGCGCGGGTATGGCGTCCGCTCGCCGAGAAACTCGACGTCCATGCCTACATCGAAGAAGAGATCTTCTACCCCCAATTGCTCAAGCGGGGCGCCGACGACCCGGAGGGCGAGACGCTCGATGCGATCGGCGACCACAACGACATTCGCGACGGAGTGCGTGCCGCCAACGCGGCCGCGGTGGGCACCGACGAGTGGTGGGCGTCGGTCGGGGACACCCGGGTGGCCAACGACGATCACATGGGCGAGGAGGAGCGGGAAGGTCTGTCGGACTTCCGCCGCCATGCCCCACTGGGGCTTCGCGAAGCGCTGGGGCGCCAATACAGCGAATTCATGGCCGCGCATCCCACCACCAAGGGATTGCCGATCAGAGACCGCGACCCCAAACGTTATGTCGAGGAATTCGAGAACACACCGTCGTCCAAACCCACCGACGATTCGTTAGGCATCGGCGGCCTGAAGGGTAAATAGCCTCAAACTGCCTTGCGCCTCAACGACGATGTGCGCGTAGCTGATACAGCCCTCGAGTGGTGGCGACCACCGCGCCGGCGGCATCGGTGACCACTGCGTCCAACGTGTAATCGGCCTTGCCCTGCGCGGCGGCGTCGGCTTCGACGCGGGCTATTGTTTCATCGTCCAATTTCGCTTCGGCGCGCAGCGGCGTGGTAGCCATGCCGACGAACGCGATGTCGACGTTTTTCACCAGCGGAAAGTACTTGCCGGCATCGAACGTCGCTAGCGCGATGATGCCGCCCAGGATTTCGGCGACGGTGAACTGAACACCGGCGTAAACGACACCGAAGTGGTTGCCGTTTCCCTCAACCGGCACACTGGCTGCGGCAAAGCCACGCCGAGCCTCGAGCACCCGTAGACCCATCCGGTCGGCGATCGGAATGGTCTCGGAATGGTCAAGCCATACCCGCATTCATCATTTCGACGAACTGATCAGCCACAGAGTCGATAGTCGCACACCGGGCTAACACAGCTCGTGGTGGTGCCACCGGTTGCCGCCCAGGCGTTTCGCCTGGTACATCGCGGCATCGGAGGCCGAGACCAGCTCCTCGAGCAGGGCCTGGTGTTCGCCCGAGGCGGCGTCGTCGAGACGGGCACATGCGGTGCCGATGCTGGCCGTGACCTCTGCGGTCGAGGCTGCGATGGCTCGGCAGATCTGGGTGGCCAACGACTCGGCGTTGCAGTTTGCCGCCGTGCCGGCGACCAGGAATTCCTCACCCCCGCTTCGCGCCACCACGGCCTGATCCTCGGCGGC
>JAVROG010000566.1:0-11889 GCA_032162865.1 Mycobacterium sp.
TATTCAACCCTGCTCTAAGACCGCGTATGCCGCAAGGACGAGCCCGCGGATTACCTTGGCCGGAATCAGGACAGCGCGATGAGAGCGAGAATCGCCAGCAGCGCCAGCGCGATCAGGCCGGCGCGCAGGGCGGCGACGGCGTAAGCCTGGTTCCAAGCGGAGGATCCCGCGTAGGAGTTCGACGGCGTCGATCCTGGACCGAACGAGTGTGTGGCCATCAAACGCCTTCCAACAGCATGTTCACCGTGCCCTGCAACGCTACAAGTGAGGTGAGTCACAACGAAGTATCGTGCTCGCGATCATAACGCGATGTGCGCGGGTTGGAAAACCGGCCGCCACCTGTCCGGCAAGGCGCTCGAGGCTAACGCTGAACTGTAGGTTCACCGTGTGAATTTGGGTGTCTGGCCGCACGTTTGAAGGCACTGTCAAGTGGGTAACACCGCCTATCAGCACAACAATTTATTTCGCTCGGGGCACCGCTGGGCTGTCTATTGACACGTGTCGTTACCGCGGTGTTATCCACAGTCGTCTTCAGATCTGGCCGATAGAGGCTGTCGCCACCCCCATGACTGGTTGTGGATAAACCTGTGGAAATTGTGGATAGCTGTTAGTAGCTGTGGCGCACATCACGCTCACGAGTCGCCGCGTTCTCGTCTTTCTCCGTCATCGCCGGTGAGTTCCGAATCGTCGTGAGCCGGCTCGGGCCCGCCGTCGGTCTCGCGCCACTGAACTAGCACGCATCGCCGCGAGGTTAGGCTGGTCCGGTGATCCAGGTGTGCTCCCAGTGCGGCACTCGGTGGAATGTGCGCGAACGGCAACGCACGTGGTGTCCTCGCTGTCGCGGTGCGCTGATGGCGCCGCTGGCCGACACGCCACCGGGCGACTCCATGTGGCGTGCGCAAGCCGGACAACAACTGCCCACGCGTCCGGTCGTGCAGCGTGCACAGCCACGGCTTCCACCGGGCTTCCGCTGGATAGCGGTGCGCCCCGGTGCCGGACCGCCGCTAAGACGGGGGCGACGCCCGTTGGGCCCCACTCCCCGTTACGCGGCAATACCCCGTTGGAGCCTGGCGGACCGGGTGCCCCAAGCGTCGTCCGCGTCCCCGGATGCGCCGGTGAAGACAGGACCACGCCCCGAGATGGTCCGCGTCCTGCTGTTCGCGACTCAGTTGGTGCTCGGTGGCGCAGCCCTGATCTATGCGGCTCGGTACGCGCTGCTGATCATCAACCGCAGCACGCTGCTGAACTCGCTGGTGGCGGCCACCGCGGACTGGGTCGGCATAGCCGCGAGTTTGGCGGCCATGGCGATGATGCTGGCCTGCTTCGTGGTTCTAATCATGTGGCTGATCGCCCGGCGAGCCGCCGCCTTCACCTATCACGGACTGCCGGAGCATCGCACGACCCGGCGGTTGTGGGCCGGATGTCTACTGCCGTTCGCCAATCTGATGATGGCTCCGGTGTATGTCATCGAGCTCGCGCTCGTCGAAGACCACTACGAGCGGGTGCGGAAGCCCCTCATGATTTGGTGGTTCGCGTGGGTCGTTAGCTACGCGGTATCGCTGTTCGCCATCGCTACCAGCTTGTCCAGCGACGCCCAGGGCATCGCCAACAACACCGTCATGGTGGTCCTCGGCTACGTGCTCGCCGCGGTCACGGTCGCCACCGTCGGCCGAGTCTTCGAGGGATTCGAGCGCAAACCGGTGGAGCGGCCCGCGCATCGCTATCTCGTCCTGCAGCCGGATCAGCCGGCGCGGACACCGGCGCCACCTGACTCTTCCGCTCCGGTTGAGCTCGAGGGACAGGAACCGGCAGCATAGTCGTATGACGCGCGCGGATGAGGTCGTCGCCGGGCACCCCTTCGTGGTTGCCCATCGGGGCGCGTCCTCCGCCCGCCCGGAACATACGCTGGCCGCTTACGACGTGGCCCTCAAACAAGGCGCCGACGGTGTGGAATGTGACGTCCGGCTGACCCGCGACGGCCACCTGGTGTGCGTACACGACCGCCGCTTGGACCGCACCTCGACGGGCGAGGGTTTGGTCAGCACTGCGACGCTGGCCGAGCTTCGTGAGCTGGAGTACGGCTCCTGGCACGACAGCTGGCGCTCGGACGGTACACACGGCGACACCAGCCTGTTGACGCTCGATGCGCTGGTGGCGCTGGTTTTGGACTGGCATCGGCCGGTGAAGATCTTCATCGAGACCAAGCATCCGGTGCGGTATGGGTCGCTGGTGGAAACCAAGCTGCTGGCACTGCTGCACCGGTTCGGTATTGCCGCACCCCCCTCCGCGGACCGATCCCGCGCGGTGGTGATGTCGTTTTCGGCGGCCGCGGTCTGGCGCATTCGCCGGTCAGCGCCGATGCTGCCGACGGTGCTGCTCGGCAAGACCGGCCGCTACCTGACCAGCAGCGCGGCCACCGCCGTCGGAGCGACTGCGGTAGGACCCTCGCTGGCCGCGTTGCGGGACTACCCGCAACTCGTCGACCGCTCGGCCGCCCAGGGCCGGTCGGTGTACTGCTGGAGCGTTGACGAGTACGCCGACATCGACTTCTGCCGTGAGGTCGGGGTGGCCTGGATCGCCACGAACCACCCCGGCCGCACCAAGGCGTGGTTGGACAACAAGTAGCGGCTGCCGTAAGACCGGCTATAGGTGACCGCCCGCAGCATGCGGGGCGCCCGCCCCAACCGAAACCTTCTCCACCTCGCGGGCAATGAACGTCTCCAACTCGAACAGGTTGGATCCGGCCCGGTCGGCAACCCGCAACAGGGTGGACATCAGCGCCACCTCTTCGACCTGTTCCTTGAGGAACCAGTGTATGAACTGCTCGCCGAGATAGTCGCCCTCGTCCCGCGCGACCGCCGCGAGCCGGCCGACCTGGTCGGTGACGGCACGTTCCTGTTCGAGGGCCAGCGCCAGCGCTTCGCGTGGTCGGTCGAACTGGTTGCGCACCCCGTCCGCGCCCGGGATCTCAACGCGGAGGTCGCGGTCGAGCAGATGCTGCACCAGCATCATCGCGTGATTGCGTTCCTCGACCGCTTGGCGGTAAAAATGCTGCGCCAACCGAGGCATAACTTCGCCATCGAAATAAACCGCAATCGCGATGTATTGCTGTGCCGCGGTGAATTCGTTGAAAATCTGTTCCTGCATTAGTGCGTGGAATTTCGTCTTTGGACCGTCATAATCTTTCATGAAATGCAGGTTAGCGCAGGTAGAACAGCATGTGCAACGAAGGTATCACTTACTCAGGAAAGGATTCCCTAAGCGTCAATCCGAGACAATTGATAATTTCGCTCAGGCCAGCTTTACCTAACTTAAGCAAGGCTATGTTGAAATGCACACCGGTTTTCTCATTCATATGGCACACGCCACGTGTATTCATGGTTGGCCGTCGAGCGCGGTGGCAGGCACCGGTTTGTCCGCAGCGAGCGCGTCGAATAGTTCGCGTGCGGCGTCGTGGTTCCACACCACCACCGAGCCGGCACCGCTGTCGGTGAACTCACCGATCGGCACCGTGATCGAGGTGGTGCGTCCGTGCAGGCCCCAGCCGAGCCGGGCCAGGTCCCAGGAGTGGTCGCCGCGGTCGACGGTCAGGGCGGCAGCAGCGGCGCGCGGAACCGTGTACCAACGCCACGGGTTGAGCCATACCGCCGGGCTGCCGGCCCGGTGCAGGACCGCCGACATGAACTGCCGTTGGTTGACCATCCTGTCCAGATCCGCGCGCGGCGTGGCCCGTGTCCTGACATAGCCCAGGGCACTGCGGCCGTCGAGCTTCTGACAGCCGGCGTGCAGATCAAGACCCGCCAGCGGATCGCGGATCGGCTCGGCCGGGCAGCCGGTCACCCCGCCGAGCGCGTCGACCAGGACGGCAAAGCCGCCGAACCCCACCTCGGCGTAGTGGTCAAGATGCAGGCCGGTCGCCTGCTCGACCGTTTGCGCCAGCAGTGCGGCACCGCCGATCGCGAACGCGGCGTTGATCTTGTCCTTGCCGTGGCCGGGGATCGGCACATAGGAGTCGCGCGGTATCGATACCAGCGTGGTCGGGTTGTTGGACCCGAATCCCGGCAGGTGCACCAACATCATCGTGTCGGTGCGGCCGGTGCCGACGTCGCCGCCGGTGGCCAGTTCCTGCTGCTGCTCGGTGGACAGGTCTTGGCGACTGTCGGAGCCGACGAGCAGCCAGTTGGTGCCACGGCCGGTTCCCGGCCGGTCGGAGTAGTCGGCCAGGACCGTCTGGCGGTGCACCGCCGAGTCGAACCACAGCATGGCGCCAAGGATGCCCGCGCTGGCCAGTAGCAGCAGGACCACCAGACTCAGGGCCGTCGTCCGGATCCAACGGCGCTTTCGGCGGCCTTTCGGGGCGGCCGGTCGTGGCGGCGGCGCAACCGGCGGCCGTGCGATAGGCGGCGGTGCCGGCCTTTGAGCGGGTCTGTGCACCGGCGGCGCCGGCCTGGGGACCGGTCTGGCTGTCGGCCCGGGTCTCGGGGGGCGGGCTTCGCGGCGAATTGCCGGTGAAGGTTCCGGTTGAGCCGGCGGCGGCGAAAATGGCCTCGGGGGTCTTCGGAAGTCCGGCCCCTCCGGTGGTCGATCGCCATTCACCTGGTTAACGTACGTGGCCACACCCTCGCGGGGTACCAAGTCGGGGTCGCGCCGTACCGGCTACGGCCGCGCCCGCAGCCCGTTGACGAACGGGCATCCCATGAGCACGCGGATGGCCTGGCTCAGCCCGTTCATGTCGTCGACCGGCTTGTGGAACGGCAGTCGGATGTCGCGGTCGGCGTCGTTGCCCACAACGCGGAACCGCACACCGTACCGGTCCAGGCCAAGGGGACGGACGTGTCCACGTCGCAGCGGCCCCGGCAGCCGGGAGACCAGGCGGGCGACTACGTCGTTGTGGGCGGTGGCGAGGTGCCACAGCAACGTTGATTCGATCTCGCAGAACGGATCGGGGCGCGCCGCGAGCAGGTCGTGGATGCTGACGGGCTCGGCGCCGGTCGCGTCCGTCACCACCACGGAGTCGATCTCAAGGCGCAGCAGGGTGTAGCGGGTGTCCCCTTCGTCGACCGGTCCCGATTTTGGGGTGTCGATCTGCAGCAGAACCGGATTCGGGTTCTCGGCGGCGATCAGGTCGAGCAGTTTGGGCACCGCGTCGGGCGGGATCCGGTGCAGCCGTCCGCGCAACCACACCAACGAGCGGACGGGTTCGCGCACGGGCAGCGGCGCATAATCGGTCAGCTCCAGCAACGCTTGCGTTCCGCACTCCACGTCCTCCGCACCGGCGCGCTCTCGAGGGACCGCGATGGCGAAGGTGCCGTCGCGCAGCAGGTGGTGCACGGGTGTGGCCACCGGATCTTCACCCTCGACCGCCAGGAGGGCGCCACCGGCCCGTACACATGCGCTGCGAATCCGCTCCGCAGTCGTCGGCGTAGGGTGTGTGACCGGTAGCACAGTTACCTCCAATTTTTTAGGTAAGCCTAAGATAACTTAGGCCCGTGGAGGTCGCAAGGGCCGGTTACCGAGCGCGCCACTAGGGTTGTGGGCGTGGCCCGCATCGCTTACCTCGGTCCCGAAGGGACATTTACCGAAGCGGCCCTGCTCCACATGGCGGCCACCGGATTGGTTCCTGGGCATCAGCCCGACCTCCTGCAGCGGCTCCGGGTGGAGAGCACACCCGCCGCACTGGACGCGGTGCGAGACGGCGCCGCGGACTATGCCTGTGCACCGATCGAGAACTCGATCGACGGGTCGCTGGCGTCCACCTTGGACAGCCTGGCCATCGGTTCGCCCCTGCAGGTGTTCGCCGAAACGACGTTGGACGTGGCGTTCAGCATCGTCGTCCAGTCCGGCCGCAGTGCTGCCGATGTGCGCACCGTGGCAGCTTTCCCGGTGGCCGCGGCGCAGGTGCGGCAGTGGCTTACCGCGCATCTTCCCGGCGCGCAGTTGCGCCCCGCCTACTCCAACGCCGACGCCGCGCGCCAGGTGGCCGACGGTGAGGTCGACGCCGCGGTGACGTCTCCGCTGGCCGCCGCGCATTGGGAGCTGTCGACGCTGGCGGAGGGTGTGGTCGACGAGACCAGCGCCCGCACCCGCTTTGTCCTGATCGGGCCGCCCGGGCCCCCTCCGGCGCGAACCGGGGCAGATCGCACCTCGGCGGTGCTGCGGATCGAGAACGCGCCTGGGGCGCTGCTGCTGACGCTGACCGAGTTCGGGATGCGGGGAATCGACCTGACCCGCATCGAATCCCGGCCGACCCGTACCGGGTTGGGCACGTACATGTTTTTCGTGGACTGCGTCGGCCACATCGAAGACGACGCCGTCGCCGAGGCGCTCAAGGCGTTGCACCGTCGTTGCGCGGATGTGCGCTACCTGGGTTCCTGGCCGACCGGCCCGCCCGCGGGAGTGCCACCGCCGTCCTCGGACGAGGCATCGAACTGGTTGGCCAGGCTGCGGGAGGGCAAGCCCGGACAGCCCGAAGGGCCTTGGAAAGTCGGGAGCGGCGGGAACGGCGGGGGAGACGAGCATCGATGAGCGGCCGGTTGGTGTTGCTGCGGCACGGACAGTCCTTTGGCAACGTCGAACGCCGATTGGACACCCGGCCGCCGGGAGCGGCGCTGACGCCTTTGGGCCGCGACCAGGCCAGGGCGTTTGCCCTGGGCGGAGGCAGCCGTCCGGCTTTGCTGGCACACTCGGTGGCTATCCGGGCATCCGAAACGGCGGCAATGATCGCCGGGGAACTCGGAGTCGCGCCTGTTGAGCTGAGCGGCATTCACGAGGTGCAGGTCGGCGAGCTGGAAAACCGCAACGACGACGAGGCGGTCGCGGAGTTCAACGCCATCTACAAGCGGTGGCACCTCGGCGAGCTAGACGTCCCGCTGCCGGGCGGCGAGACCGCCAACGATGTGCTGGACCGCTACGTGCCGGTGGTCACCAATCTGCGGATGCGATACCTGGACTACGACGGTTGGGATGGCGACATCGTGGTGGTCAGCCACGGCGCCGCGATCCGGCTGGCGTCGGCGGTGCTGGCCGGCGTGGACGGCACCTTCGTGCTGGACAACCCGCTGGACAACGCCGAATCGGTGGTGTTGGCGCCGATCACCGACGGGCGGTGGAGTTGCGTGCAGTGGGGCACGCGGACACCCCCGTTCTACCCGGAACCCGGCACCATCCCAGTCGAGGACGCCCTTGCCTCAGGCACTGACCCGATCGCTTGACCTGCTCAGCGCAGTTTTCGATTCCGCGCACGTGCAACCGACTGCATCGCAGTCGACGACAAAAACGTGGGTGAACAGCTCGGGGGCGACGCAGTCGGACTCGGTGCATTCCGGTCTGCCCAGCCAGTGGCGAATGACGGTGCCGTGGCAGTGATCTAAGCCTGCCCGGCAGTCGCGGCAGCCTGTACTCATAGACCGTTCATAGCACCGGACGCCGACAAAGGTGGGATGCCGCGCCTGCGGGCAGCGGTTTGTCAGACCCGAAGGTCACGCCCAGCCCAGTTCGTCGAGCCGCTCGTCGTCGATGCCGAAGTGGTGGGCGATCTCGTGGATCACCGTGATCGCGACCTGGTCGACGACCTCGTCGTCGGAATCGCAGACTTCCAGCAGCGCGTCGCGGTAGATCGTGATGGCGTCGGGCAACGCTCCGGCGTAGTCGGAGTCGCGCTCCGTCAACGCCACCCCTTCGTAGAGGCCGAGCAGATCATCGTCCTGCGGATGGCGGTTGGCGACCAACACCACGACGTTGTCCATGGCGGCCGTCAGCTCAGCTGGGATCTGGTCAAGTGCGTCGGAAACCAGCTCGTCGAATCGTTGTGGGTCCATCCGCACGGCCATGCGGATCAGCCCGGCGGCGGCTCGGCAGGCGGAGGGCCCTCGGGTCCCTGCACGGGCGCCGGCCCTCCGCCGTCGGGCGGCGCCTGGGGAGCAGGCGCTTGGGTGGCCGGGGCCTGAGTGGCCGGCGACGAGGGCTCCCGGGTGGGCGTCACCACCGGTTGTTGGTTGGGCAGGTGTTGATTGCCGGGCGGGGCGGTCGGAGTCTGCTGCGCCGGAGCCGATGGCTGTTGGGTCGGCACCTGAACGGGAATCGACGGCAGGGTGAGCCGCTCCTGGGGGATGTTGGGCGGCGGGACCGGCGGTTGACCGTTGATCAACAACGGGCCCTTCGCGCTGTTCAGCAGGGTCGCCCAGCCTCCATTGCCCAGTGTCGCGCCGATGCTGCAGGCGACCTCGCGGTTACCCGCCGACCAACTCGGCAGTGACACCGTGGGGTAGATCAGCGTCAGCGTGGTGACGCGCAAATTGACGGGGGCTAGGTAGGCGTCCGTCATCCGGGTGCAGACGTCTTTGATGAATCCGTCCTGCTCGGCTTCGGCCGGCACCGCGTTGGGAAACTTCTCGGCCAGATTCACGGTGCCGGTGACTTCCATCGCGTGTGGGGCCGAGCAGTCGACCGGAACGTCGACGGGCTGGTTGGTGGTCGAATCGATACCGAGGCACGTGCCGGCCGGCCAGACCTTCGACTGGTCGATGTCGGCGATCTTGCCTTTGAAGGCGACCTGGTCGTTGTTCGGGCCGGGCAACTGCAGACCGCAGAGCATGCGACGCTCGCCGGCCTGGCGCCACGCGCGGTCACCCGACCACAGCATGCTGACGGTGAACTTGCTATTCGGGTCGAACTTGGTGCCCAGGTAGCGGCGCACGGCGGGATCGCACTGTTCGGAGTTGATCTGCTGAATACGGGCCGGCGAGGGCGGCGCGGCGTTCGGTCCGTATTCGGAGCCGGGGAAGGTGCGCATGTCGATGGACTCGGCGACCTCGAACCGGTGGTCGTCGGTGCAGTTGACGATGGTGGCGGACTCCGGCGTGCCATCCGGCCAGTTCAGGCAGTCACCGGCGGCGGCGCGGCTGAACGCCGCGTTGCCTTTGGAGCCGGTGCTCGGCACCGGGTTGCTGTTCATATAGCCGGCCAGGCGCCCCGGTCCGGTGCCGACCGCGGGAAGGGCGGTGACCAGGCCGGCGATCAACAAACCACCCAGGGCGGTGAGCAGCAGCGCCCGCCGGGTCGCGGTTGCCTGCAGGGACCGTGCCCAGCGGACCCCGCCGGAAGGCTCTCGTGGTGTATCGCCGTCTTCGTCTTCGTCTTCGTCTTCGTCTTCGGCCTCGTTGGCCTCGTCGGCTTCGTCGGCTTCGTCGGCGGCAGGGTCCGTGACACCCGTCGCCGGTGTCGCTGGATCGGCCGACAGACGTTCCGCCTCGCCGTCGGCGGGGCTGTCGGGTACCGGTTCTTTCTCTGGCGCGTCCAACATCCGCTCCATTCTGACAGCACCGAACCGGTGGTGTTAACAATGTTGCAGATGTGAGACCGGGCGGGCATCCAGCGGTCCATCGGCCATCTGACGCCGTCTGACTGCGGTGCCAAAAGTAGTCTTGCGCCCGTGATCGACCTGAAGCTGCTCCGGGAAGACCCCGACGCCGTACGACGCTCCCAACTCAGCCGGGGCGAAGACCCGGCACTGGTGGACGCGCTGTTGACCGCCGATGCGGCCCGCCGCGCCGCGATCTCGGCGGCCGACTCGCTGCGCGCCGAACAAAAGGCCGCCAGCAAGAGTGTGGGCGCCGCGTCGCCGGAGGAGCGTCCGGCGCGTCTGCAACACGCCAAGGATCTCGCCGAGCAGGTCAAGGCCGCCGAGGCGGACCAGACCGGGGCCGAAGCGGCGTTGACGGCGGCACACATGGCAATTTCCAACGTCGTCATTGACGGTGTTCCCGCCGGGGGCGAGGACGACTACGCGGTCCTCGAGGTGGTGGGTGAGCCCGCTGCCCTGACGGACCCGAAGGATCACCTGGAGCTCGGGGAATCGCTGGGCCTCATCGACATGGCGCGGGGCGCCAAGGTGTCCGGGTCGCGGTTCTACTTTTTGACGGGCCGTGGCGCACTGTTGCAGCTCGGCCTGCTGCAGCTGGCGCTGCGGGTTGCCGTCGACAACGGGTTCATCCCGATGATCCCGCCGGTGCTGGTGCGCCCCGAGGTAATGGCGGGAACGGGTTTCTTGGGGGCGCACGCCGATGAGGTGTACCGGTTGGAAGCCGACGATCTTTACCTGGTGGGAACCTCCGAGGTGCCACTGGCCGGCTACCACTCCGACGAGATCTTGGACCTGGCCGACGGGCCGCTGCGGTACGCAGGTTGGTCGTCGTGCTTCCGTCGGGAGGCCGGCAGTTACGGCAAGGACACTCGCGGCATCATCCGGGTGCATCAGTTCGACAAGGTCGAAGGGTTTGTCTACTGCCGGCCGGAGGAGGCGGAGGCCGAACATCAGCGGCTGCTGGGCTGGCAGCGCGAGATGCTCGCGCACATCGAGGTGCCGTACCGGGTGATCGATGTGGCCGCCGGCGATCTCGGCTCATCGGCCGCGCGCAAATTCGACTGCGAGGCCTGGGTGCCGAGCCAGGCGACCTACCGCGAGCTGACCTCGACCTCGAATTGCACCACGTTCCAGGCCCGCCGGCTGGCGACGCGCTACCGGGATGCCAGGGGCAAGCCGCAGATCGCGGCCACGCTCAACGGCACCTTAGGCACCACGCGCTGGTTGGTCCCGATCCTGGAAAATCACCAGCAGCCCGACGGCAGCGTGCGGGTGCCCGCGGCATTGGTGCCGTATGTGGGCACCGAGCTGCTGGAACCGGCCTGAGTCCGATCGCGGTCGTCCGCAGCTAAATAATTCGACTAGCTAGACAATTCGCCGCACAGCTGTCATCTTCTGAATTACGTTCAATGCGGACGTCATGCCGGGGGCAGGTGGTTTTGGAATGAGCTGGCTCGTGCATTGGTGGCGGCAGTCCGACCACTACGAACAGCTGAGTTCTCATCTGCGTGCCCGCGGGATGGACACCGTGACCCGCACCACCGTCGCGAGCATCGCCGCTTTGCTGGCGCTTATCGCAATCGCGACCATCTGGACCCCGACCGGACCGCGCGGCGGGGTCCAAATCGCCTGCGCCCTGGCCGCGGGCGTCGGCGCCGCTGTGGGCGCACTGATCTGGGGGCTGCGCTGGCCCACTCGGGCGGCAGCGATTCGGTTCGCCGTGCTGTCCAACACCAGCATCGCGCTGGTCGCGCTCGCGCAGGACCAACCGCTCGCCGCGATGCTGACCTGCACGACCTTCGCAACCATGGCCACCTACATCGCGCTGTTCCATACCGCGCCGCTCATGGTCTACAACTTCGTGATCGCGACTCTGGTCGGCGCCTTCGAAGTGGTCCGCATCACCACGGCGTACAACCTGACCGCCGCGCTGTGCGGATACTTACTGCTGCTGACGCTCAACCTCGCAGCTCCGTTCGGCATTCAAACGGTGGTGCACGTGCTCGGCGCCGACGCCGTGCGGGCCGAAGGCGATCAGCTGACCGGCCTGCTGAACCGGGGCGCGTTCCATCGGCGGGCGAAAAAACACCTGCAGCGCGGCGGCGGCCTACGTGTTCACCTGGTGGTGACCGTCATCGATCTGGACCGCTTCAAGCAACTCAACGATAGGTATGGGCACCGCACCGGTGATGACGCGTTGGTCGCGGTAGCGCGTGCGCTTCGGGAGAACACCGTCGACACCGCCGTGATCGGCCGGGTCGGTGGTGAAGAATTCGCCATCGCCGACAGCTGGCATCCTCCACGAGGTGGAGGGCCGAGCGCAGACACTCTGCGAGGCGATCGCGGCGCTGCCTTTTGAAATGACCGCCAGCCTGGGAACCGCCAGTGTCTATCTCAGTAGCCGGACAAATGGCCGGGCAACTGGCCAAGTCGACCTACTGCTCGAGCTGATGTCAGCGGCCGACGCCGCGATGTACGTGGCCAAGCGAGGCGGCGGGAACCGGGCCTGTCATCACCGCCCCCGACTT